>NZ_JBRBWD010000024.1:0-89072 GCF_052825245.1 Sagittula sp. | reverse complement strand
GCCTGCCCAAGACCCGCTCCGGCAAGATCATGCGCCGCATCCTGCGCAAGATCGCGGAAAACGACTACGGCGCACTCGGCGACACATCCACACTCGCAGAACCAGCCGTCGTCGACGACCTCATCGAAAACAGAATGAACAAGGAGTGAGGCCCGCGCGGCACCATGCAGGGCCGCGATAAAATTAAAGCGCGACCGCCCCGGCGGTCGCGTTTCCTTTCGGATAACAGCTCATTCGGAAGACACCGCCAGCCAACCGTTCGAAACGCCTGGCGGATCGTTTACAATAGGTGAACACACGCATTTATGTCCGGATACTCGTTTCCACCCTCAACCCGGTCTTAGCCTCCGTTAATCAGCACCTCAGAATTTCCTTCCAATTCTAGCGGCATGGCTGCGAAACTGCAGAACATATGCTAAACATGATCTGGTGGGGGCGCGCTGGACGGAGCAGTGGAAATGCAACTCTCAGGCCTCTCTTTCACGAGTGCGCCGCAGGTGATGGGCCAGACACGCGGCCTGCCCGCCGTCGAGGACAAGACGGTGGATGTTCAGAAGATCAAGCCAATCCTCGACGCACGCCAACCGGAGACCCAGCTCGGGTCCCCGCAACCGCCCTCATCGTTCTGGAACACCGCGCAGGGCAAACCCGATCCGCGCAACCATAACGCGCCGCCGTCGATCATGCAGATCAAGATCAGCCAGATGCTGAACGATCAGGCGACGGAACATGCGGCCGGGCAGCCGGACGAGACGACGGAGGACACGCCGGAAGAAGCTGTCGCCGCCACCGGCGCCGCCCGACCCGCGCCCGAAGCCGCGAAGGCCAATGCCTCCGAGCACGCGATCCTGCCGTTCCCGAACCGGGAACCCGAAAAAGGCGAGGAGACCTCGCTCATGCTGCCGCAGATGCCCGAGCCGCCCGCAAGACCCGCACCCCGGGAGATCGAGGTCAAGGAGGCGCGGCCCAGCCAGGCGCAGGCGGGTTACGGCGACGCGGCCAGCATGTCGCGCAAAGACGTCTTCAGCACCTTGCCGTAGTTGTTCTTCGGCAGTTCCTCGACAGCGAAGTAGGCTTTGGGCCGCTTGAACCGCGCGATGCGGTCCAGGCAATGTGCGTCCAGCGCGGCCACGTCCAGCGCGCCGCGGCTGACCACGAAGGCCACCACGTCTTCGCCCCATTCAGGATGCGGTCGCCCCAGAACGGCGACCTCAAGCACGTCCTCATGTTCCAGCAATGCCTCCTCGACCTCGCGCGGGTAGATGTTTGTGCCTCCGGAAATGATCAGGTCCTTCGAGCGGTCCTTCAGCGTGACGTAACCGTCCGCGTCCATGCTGCCCAGGTCGCCGGTGCACAGCCATCCATCCCTGAGCGTCTTCGCCGTGGCCTCCGGGTTCTGCCAGTAGCCCGGCATGACCACGTCGCCGCGCACGAGGATTTCACCGATTTCGCCCGGTTCGGAAGCGCCGTCGATGCGCACCTCCACCGCGGATTGCGCCCGCCCGACAGAACCTAGGCGCGACCGCCAGTCCGGGTGGCTCCGGTCGCTTACCTCTCCCTTGGTCAGCGCGGTGATGCCCATCGGGCATTCGCCCTGCCCGTAGATCTGTGCGAAAACCGGACCGAAGGTTTCGGTCGCGTCGAGGATGTCGGACAGGTACATCGGCCCGCCGGCGTAGACGATCGTCTTCAGCCCCTCGCCGCGGCGGTCCGCCTCGCGCGCGTGGCGGGTCAGGCGCTGGACCATCGTCGGCGCCATGAACATGTGAGCCCGTCCGAAATGCGCCGCCAGATCGAGGGTTTCTCCCGCATTGAAGCCGCCCGAGGCCGGGAAGACGTGACGCGCGCCGGCACGGACATGCATCAGGCTATAAAGCCCGGCACCGTGGCTGAGGGGCGCCGCGTAGATCGTCGCATCCCGGCCTCCACCCGTTCGAGATCGGCCTGATAGCTCAGCGACAAGGTCATCAGCATCCGGTGGGTGATCATCACGCCCTTGGGGCGGCCCGTGGTGCCGGAGGTGTAGAACAGCCAGGCAAGGTCATCCGGCGCGCGGGCCACTGTCGGCAGAGGCGTGGCAAAGAGTGCGTCCCACTCCGGCGATCCGGCCGCCACGACGGGCACCCCGGTCACATCGGTCAGCGCCCCGGCCAGCGAAGACGTGGCCAGCGCAAGGCAGGTGCCGGAGTTCTCCATGATCCAGGCTGCCTCTCGCGCGTGGAGCTTGGCGTTGATCGGCACCACGACAGCGCCCGCGCGCCAGACGGCGAAGAGCCCCACGAGGTACTGCGGGGTGTTCTTCATGAAGATCGCCACGCGGTCGCCCGGAGCCACGCCACGCGCCGCCAGACCGCCAGCCAGCGCCGCCACCGCCGACTCGAAGCTGCCGTAGTCCGAAACGCAGTCCGTGCCGTCGAAAAGCGCGCCGCGCCCGGGGTCCCCGGCGGCGGCCCGGGTCAGCCATTCCGCTAAGTTCATGCCCGATCCTCCCTGCCCCTGATCCAAACATTAAGCGCCGAGCCGCGCAATCTGCGCCGGCGTCGCTTTTCACCGCCGCAAACCTCACCTATAAGCGCTGACAGCCTGCGCGGACCAAAGGCGCGGGCGCCATCGGCATTGGCAGCGGCAAGAGCACGGCACGAGGACGGCATGAGCAAGAACACCCACGAGACAGACGTGGCCTTCATCAAGGCCCTGGCGGAGGTCCTTCAGGAAAACGACCTGACCGAGCTGGAAGTCAAACGGGAGTACGGCGAGGACGACAGCCTGAACGTCCGCGTGTCGCGCGCGGCACCGGCGGTGACCTACGCAGCCCCGGCCCCCGCCGCGGCCCCTGCACCGGCAGCCGCCGCAGCGCCCGCAGCACCTGCCGCCGCGGCGGAACTGCCGGAAGACCCGGCGGCGCATCCCGGCGCGGTGACCTCTCCCATGGTCGGCACGGTCTACATGCAGCCCGAACCGGGCGCGCCGTCGTTCATCTCGGTGGGCGCGCAGGTCAAGGAAGGCGATACGCTCCTGATCGTCGAAGCGATGAAGACCATGAACCACATCCCGGCTCCCCGCGCCGGCACCGTCAAGCGCATCCTCGTCGAGGACGGCGCACCCGTGGAATACGGCGCCCCGCTGGTCATCCTCGAATAAACCCAAGAGGAACAGCATGTTCGACAAGATACTCATCGCCAACCGCGGCGAGATTGCGCTCCGCGTCATCCGGGCCTGCCGCGAGATGGGCATTCCCTCCGTCGCCGTGCACTCCACCGCGGATGCCGACGCGATGCACGTCCGTATGGCAGATGAAACCATCTGCATCGGTCCCGCTCCGTCGCCCGACAGCTACCTGTCGATCCCGGCGATCATCTCGGCCTGCGAAGTGACCGGCGCCACGGCGATTCACCCAGGCTATGGTTTCCTTTCCGAGAACGCCCGCTTCGTGCAGATCGTCGAAGACCACGACCTGACCTTCATCGGGCCATCGGCGCAGCACATCTCGATGATGGGCGACAAGATCACCGCCAAGGACACCGCGAAGGCGCTGGGGATTCCCTGCGTGCCCGGGTCCGCGGGCGGCGTGCCCACGGTCGACGACGCCAAGAAGATCGGGGCGGAGTTCGGCTATCCGGTCATCATCAAGGCCACCGCCGGCGGCGGCGGTCGCGGCATGAAGGTCGCGGCGGACGAGACGCAGATGGAGCGGGCCTACCAGACAGCGCGGGCAGAGGCGAAAGCCGCCTTCGGCAACGACGAGGTCTACATCGAGAAATACCTGCAGAAGCCGCGCCACATCGAGATCCAGGTGTTCGGCGACGGTCAGGGCGGCGGTGTCCACCTTGGCGAACGCGACTGTTCGCTGCAGCGCCGTCACCAGAAGGTCTTTGAAGAGGCCCCCGGCCCCTGCATCACCCCCGAAGAGCGTGCGCGGATCGGCAAGATCTGCGCCGACGCGATCTCGGAAATGGGCTATCGCGGCGCGGGCACAATCGAGTTCCTCTACGAGGACGGCGAGTTCTACTTCATCGAGATGAACACGCGTCTGCAGGTGGAGCACCCGGTGACGGAGGCGATCTTCGGTGTCGACCTCGTGCGAGAACAGATCCGCGTCGCCGCCGGTGAGAAGCTGTCCTTCACCCAGGACGAACTGAAGATCAACGGCCACGCCATCGAAGTCCGGATCAACGCGGAGAAACTGCCGGAATTCCGGCCCTCGCCCGGGACGATCTCGCACTTCCATGCGCCCGGCGGGCTTGGCGTGCGGATGGATTCCGCGCTCTATGACGGCTACCGCATCCCGCCCTACTACGACAGCCTGATCGGCAAGTTGATCGTGCATGGCCGCGACCGGCCCGAGGCTCTGGCCCGGCTGAACCGCGCGCTGGGTGAGCTGATCGTCGACGGCGTCGACACCACGGTGCCGCTGTTCCACGCGCTGCTGCGGGAAAAGGACATCCACACCGGCGCCTACAACATCCACTGGCTGGAGAAGTGGCTGGAGTCCGGCGGTCTGAAGTGATCGCATGACACGAGAGGCCGCCCCCGGGGCGGCCTTTTTGCTTGAAGCCGACTGCTGCCCGCGCAGTCCCCGTTGCCGCCAACACCCGTTTGCCGCGCCCCCGGCGATCCGTTACCGTCGGAGGCACACCTCGTCGCTTGCCCGCGGATCATGACCGTCACACCGGACCTCCTGTTGCACGCCTATCGTTCCGGCATCTTCCCGATGGCCGAACGCCACGACGATCCGGAGATCTTCTGGGTCGATCCCCGCCGTCGGGGTGTCTTGCCGATCCGGCAGTTCCACATCTCGCGCAGCCTCGCCAAACGCCTGAAACGGGAAGATTATTCCGTGACGCTGAACGCCTGCTTCGGCGGGGTGATCGACGGCTGCGCCGACCGGTCGGAGACCTGGATCAACACCGAAATCCGCCTGCTTTACGAAGAGCTGTTCGACATGGGCCATGCCCATTCGCTGGAGGTCTGGTCGCGGGGGGCGCTGGTGGGCGGCGTCTATGGCGTGTCGGTGGGCGGAGCCTTCTGCGGCGAAAGCATGTTCTCGCGGATCACCGACGCCTCCAAGATCGCGCTGGCCTGGCTGACCGACCTTCTGGGCCGGACGGGCTATACCCTGTTCGACACGCAGTTCCTGACGCCGCACCTCGCGACGCTCGGCGCGACAGAGATCACCCGGTCCGAGTACCGGCACCTGCTGGCCCGGGCGCTGATGGAGGACGCAGACCTGACGCGGGCGCCGCTGGCCTCAAGCGGCGCGGAGGTTGTGGCGCGCAACGCGGCCAACCGGGCGGAGCGGAACGTTTCCTGAAGCGGAGGGCAGCCCCCTGCCCGTCACTCCGTCGTGCAGCGCAGGACCCATACGTCGTAACGCGGGTGGTCGAGCGGGAAGAGCGCAGGCGACGAGGCCACCATCCACCCTTCGAACACCGGCTGGGCGACGCCCGCCTCGCGGATGGTGAGGAAGGCATAGGCATTGCCGGACGGGTCGCCGACCGGATAGCGGCATTCGCGCAGCACAACCTCCAGGAGGCCCATGACGTGGCTTTCGCCGTTGCGCAGGGTGAAGTCCGCCACCTTGGCGTTCAGCTTGTCGAGGCCGCGCAGAACGGCACCTGTGCCGGCATTGACCTCTTCCTGTGCCTGCGCCGCGCCGCCGAGGCACAGCGCCGCCAGTGCGGCCGCCAGAAAGGCGTTCCGGAATGTCATTCTTCGTTCCCTCCGCCGACGTACTTCAGCAGCAGCGACAGCAGGCTGACGGAGCCCTGGGTGTCGAGGATCTCGTCCCCGGCGGCAAAGAAGAACGGCGAGCCGCCCGGCGAGATTTCCACGTAGTTGCCGCCAAGCAGCCCTTCGGACGCGATGATGATCGCGCTGTCGTCGGGGATCTGGATGCCGTCCTCGACCGTCACCACCGTGTCGGCGCGGTAGGTCGTCGGATTGAGGGCGATGTCGGTGACGGTTCCCACCTTCACCCCGGCCAGCCGGACGTCGGTGCCGACGGTCACGCCCTCGATCGAACGGAAAGAGGCGGTCAGGTCATAGCCCGTACCGCCAAGCGAATAGCCCGTGCTCTGGATCGTGTAGACGCCGAAGGCCAGCGCGCCGGCCAGAACCGCCGCGCCCAGCGTGACTTCGCCGGCGGAATGACTCATTCCGGGCTCCAGGCCTCGTAATCCTGACGCTCCGCAGGATGGGCCTGGCGGATGGAGCCCTGGGGCGCATAGGCCAGCGCGGTGCCGGTCAGGTTCTCGATATGGGACTTTTCCCACGGCTTGTGCGGCAGCGGCTTTTCGCTGGGCAGGTCGTCGAAGGTGTAATGCAGCCAGCCGTGCCAGTCGGGCGACACGCGGGAAGCCTCGGCCTCGCCGTTGAAGATCACCCAGCGCTTGCCGTCGGCGCCGGTATAGAAGGCATTGCCTTGCTCGTCCTCGCCGACCTTCGTGCCCTTGCGCGCCGTGTACATCAAGGTGTTCAGGGTTGCGCCGTTCCACCAGGTGACCGCGCGCAGAAGGGTTTTGAGAATGCCCATGGACGACTCCTTCGACGTTTCAATCGCTTGTATGGCGAAACACGGGGCCAAGGTCCAGTGGCCCGGGTGACGCAGATGGCCCCTGTCTTCACCCATTTGCCAAAAATCGCTGGTGTGGCGGGGTCACCGTGGCACAGTTGGCGAAAAGATCATCGCATACGTTGCACCTCAAGCGAGCAGCCATGACCGAAATGACCCACGCGGCCGTCTGCAAGGGCGTCAAAGTGCCATCGTCTCCGTTCCTGACCGAGACGCGCATCAAGCGGATGGCAGAGGCGCGCTACGAGGGCGAGGAGATCGCCGGTGCCCTGGCCGTTGTGCGCGAAGGCGACCGTGTGCTGGAGATGGGCGCTGGCCTTGGCGTCGTGGGGGCGGTGACCGCGCTGAACGCAAGACCAGAGGCGGTGCTGTCGTTCGAGGCCAATCCCAGCCTCGTGCCGCATATCGAGAAGCTCTATGCGCTGAACGGGCTGGAAGACCGGATCGAGGTCCGCAACCAGCTGGTGATTTCCGCCCCCGACCGGCCGGAGAGCATGACGTTCCATGTCCGCAACTCCTTCCTCGGCTCATCGCTGATCGACCGCGAGGGGCGCCAGACGCGCCCGGTGGAGGTGCCGACCGTCGCCTTCGACAAGGTCCGGGAGGAGTTCCGGCCCTCTGTCCTGATCATGGACATCGAGGGCGGAGAGCTGGATTTCCTCAGCCATGCCAACCTTGACGGCATCCGTGCCTTGGTGATCGAGTTTCACCCCGACCTTTACGGCACCAGGGGCACCAAGCAGTGCAAGGACGCGCTGCGGGCGGCAGGTTTCGCGAAGGTCGAGGAGAAGTCGACGCGCTTTGTCTGGACCTGCATCCGCAAGGTGCGCCTGTCGCCGCCGCAACCGACCGAAGGGTGGTCGCGGGAAAGCGTGACTCTGGAAGGGCCGGTGGTCGTGCCGCCTGTCGCGCGCAGCCACGTGCAGGAAACGGGTGTGCTGACGCGCGAGGGTCTGCCCGTCCAACATGCCGGGCTGTGGCGGGGCCAGCGGCTGCTGACCGTGCCGCCCGCGATGCCGGAGGGCGCGGTGGAGCGCCTGCCGGGCAAATGGCTGTGGGGCGGGGTGCTGTGGCGCTACTTCCCGCATTTCATCACCGAGAGTGTCACCCGCCTCTGGGCGCTTGAGGGGATGGACCAGTCGGACTTCGACGGCATCCTGTTCGTGCCGAAGAACCCCGGCAACGACGACCCGGCGCCCGGCTTCCATCGGGCCTTCCTCGACCTGATGGGCACAAGCCTCGAGATCCGGGAAGCGCGCGTGGCGCTCAGACCGGACGAACTGGTGGTGCCGGGACAAGGGTTCGGGCTGGGCGAGATCAGCAAGGGCACGCCGGAGTTCCGTGCGGCGATGGCCGCGCGGTTCGCCAAGAAGGTGAAGGCAGAGGGCCCGGAGAAGCTTTACATCAGCCGCTCACGGCTTGGGCCGCAGCGCGGTGCCCTGCTGGGCGAGGCCGCGCTGGAGGCCCTGCTGGAGGCGGAAGGCTACACGATCTTCCACCCGCAGGAACACAGCCTAGAAGTGCAGATCGCGCACTACCGCGCCGCGAAACAGGTCATCGCGGCGGAAGGGTCGTCGCTGCACCTGTTTGCTTTTGCGGGCCGGCCGGATGCGCAGGTCGCGATGATCCTGCGGCGCAAGTCGAAGGCGACGCAGCATATCTCGACCCATATAGAGGGGTTCACCGGGGTGAAGCCGCTCTGGATCGACCATCTGCGCCGCACATGGGGCCGCATGGATACGCCGCGCAAGCGTCTGCATATCGGAGAGCCGGACTTTGCCGCGATCCAGAAGGACCTGATCGCCGGCGGGTTCATCGGCCAAGGGGACGCCTGGACGCAGCCGCCTGAGGAAGAGATGCAGGCGCTGCTTGGCCCCGACTACCAACTGGTCGACGAGGCCATGAGGATCGCAAGCTGAGGCCGCTCAGGCGAGCGCGGTCAGCTCGATCTCGATCCGGTACTTCGGGTCGATCAGGTTGCACTCGACCATCGTCGCCGCGGGCGGGTTGTCCCCGAACACCTCGGCGAGGATCGGCCAGCAGGGTTCGAACTCTGCCGCGTCGGGCAGGTAGTAGTTGACGCGCACCGCCTTGTCGAAGCCCGACCCGGCCTCTGCCAGCGCCTTGCCGATCACGTCCAGCGCCGCGCGGCATTGTTCGGTGACGGTGTCGCCCTGCCCCACGGTGCCGGCGACATGCACGAAGCCCCCGGCCACCACGGCCCGGCAATACCCGATCTTGGCCTCGAACGGGCCGCCGGAATGAATACGTCTGATGGTCACTTTGTTCTCCAGGAAAAGTGGTGGTCTCACGAAAGAGGGCGGGGAACCCCCCGCCCTTTGAAACATGTCCTGCCTGCCGAAACCTCAGCCCGCAGACGCGCCTTCCTTCTTCTGGTCGGCGTAGATCATCAGCGGCTTGGCGTCGGAGTTGACCGCCTCCTCGTTCACGACGACCTCCGTCACCTCTTCCATGCCCGGCAGTTCGAACATGGTGTCGAGCAGGATGCCTTCGAGGATGGAGCGCAGCCCCCGCGCGCCCGTCTTGCGCTGGATCGCCTTCTTGGCGATGGCGGACAGCGCATCGTCGGTGAAGGTCAGGTCGGTGTCTTCCATCTCGAACAGGCGCTGGTACTGCTTGACCAGTGCGTTCTTCGGCTGGGTCAGGATGGTGACAAGCGCGTCCTCGTCCAGGTCTTCCAGCGTCGCCACGACGGGCAGACGGCCGACGAATTCCGGGATCAGGCCGAACTTGAGCAGATCCTCGGGCTCCAGCGACTTGAAGGTTTCGCCGATGCCCTGCTCGCTGTCGTCACGCACGTCGGCGCCGAAGCCCATGGCCGATCCCTTGCCGCGCTGCTTGATGATGCGGTCGAGACCGGCAAAGGCACCGCCGCAGATGAACAGGATGTTGGTGGTGTCCACCTGCAGGAATTCCTGCTGCGGATGCTTGCGCCCGCCCTGCGGCGGAACGGAGGCCACTGTGCCTTCCATCAGCTTCAGAAGTGCCTGCTGCACGCCCTCGCCCGACACGTCGCGGGTTATGGACGGATTCTCCGACTTGCGGGTGATCTTGTCGACCTCGTCGATGTAGACGATGCCGCGCTGCGCCCGCTCGACGTTGTATTCCGAGGACTGAAGCAGCTTGAGGATGATGTTCTCCACGTCCTCGCCCACGTAACCGGCTTCGGTCAGCGTGGTGGCGTCGGCCATGGTGAAGGGCACGTCGAGGATGCGCGCCAGCGTCTGTGCCAGCAGCGTCTTGCCGCAGCCCGTGGGGCCGATCAGCAGGATGTTCGACTTCGCCAGTTCGATGTCGGAGGACTTCTGCGAATGGTTGAGTCGCTTGTAGTGGTTGTGAACCGCAACCGAGAGGACGCGCTTCGCCTTCATCTGGCCGATCACGTAGTCGTCCAGCACTTCGCAGATCTCACGGGGGGTGGGCACGCCGTCGGCCGACTTGAGGCCGGCGCCCTTCGTCTCTTCCCGGATGATATCCATGCACAGTTCGACACATTCATCGCAGATGAAGACGGTGGGACCTGCGATCAGTTTGCGCACCTCGTGCTGGCTCTTCCCGCAGAAGCTGCAGTAGAGCGTGTTCTTGCTGTCACCACCTGTATTCGTCGCCATGCTCTGAACCTTTCCCGGGTTTCCCGGTCTTCATCGTCCGCGGAGGGTCGCCGTATGCGGCCCGGACAAGCGTCTTGCGTCAATGTCCGGACAGCTTAGGCCACCCCTCCCGGCGCGACAATCCGAAATTTCGCCCCATGCCTAACGGCAACGGGACCATGCAGATCAACTGTCTGATTCTTCACCTTCGGGCACGCGGGACGTGACGATCTCGTCTATAAGGCCCCATTCCTTGGCCTTTTCGGCGTCCATGAAGTTGTCACGCTCAAGCGCGGCCTCCACCGCCTCGTAGGTCTGGCCGGTGTGCCTCACGTAGATTTCATTGAGGCGGCGCTTCAGTTTGATCGTTTCCTCGGCGTGGATCATGATGTCCGTCGCCTGGCCCTGGTAGCCACCGGAGGGCTGGTGCACCATGATGCGCGAGTTCGGCAGCGAGAAACGCATGCCCGCGGCACCGGCGGTCAGCAGGAGCGACCCCATGGATGCGGCCTGGCCGACCACGAGGGTGGAGACCTTCGGCTTGATGTACTGCATCGTGTCGTAGATCGACAGGCCGGAGGTCACGACACCGCCCGGCGAGTTGATGTACATCGAAATCTCTTTCGACGGGTTCTCTGCCTCGAGGTGGAGGAGCTGCGCCACCACCAGCGACGACATGCCGTCATGCACCGGGCCGTTCAGGAACACGATGCGTTCCTTCAGCAGGCGCGAGAAGATGTCGTATGCGCGTTCGCCGCGGCTGGTCTGTTCGACAACCATGGGAACGAGGTTCATGTAGGTTTCAACTGGGTCTCTCATCTCGGGCCTGCCTGCTGCTGCGTCATTTGAGTGTCGTATCGTCGAGGTGTTACCTGAGTCTTAGTATCGGGGTAGAGGGGCTGCAAGTGGCGGCGGGTATGTATGGCATCACGCTTGAAGCGCGGTCGCCGCCCCCTACCCTTCCGCCCGTGACCGATCATACCTTCCATCCCTCGCGTGAGGCGGCCCTTGCCGCGCTGTCGGAATTCGTGCCGCGGGCCGGCCGGACCTATGCCGAGGGCCGCAACTTCGACCATGGCCCCGGACGGCGAGACGCCGTGTCGCAGCTTTCGCCCTACCTGCGCCACCGGCTGATCACGGAGGAGGACGTGCTGCGCGCCGTGCTGGACAGGCACACGCCCGATGCGGCGTCGAGGTTCGTGACGGAAGTGTTCTGGCGCACCTATTGGAAAGGCTGGCTTGAAATGCGTCCGTCCGTCTGGACTGCCTATCGCGCCGGTCTGAGGCGGCGGTGGAACGACGTGCAGACGCAATCAGGTCTGCGCGGACGGTGGGAGGATGCCTGCGCGGGCGAGACAGGGATCGACTGCTTCGACGCCTGGGCGCGGGAACTGGCGGAGACGGGCTATCTGCACAACCACGCCCGCATGTGGTTCGCGTCGATCTGGATCTTCACGCTCGGCCTGCCGTGGGAGCTCGGCGCCGATTTCTTCCTGCGCCACCTGCTGGACGGCGATCCGGCCTCCAACACCCTGTCATGGCGCTGGGTGGCCGGGCTGCAGACGCGCGGCAAGCACTACGTCGCCACGGCGGAGAACATCGCCGAATACACCGGCGGACGCTTCCGCCCCGCACCCGGCGAATTGAACGAGGATGCGGCATCGCTCGACGGCCAGCTCCACCCTGATCCCATTGCGGCACCGGAGAGATCACGGATCGACCTGCGGGACTACTCCGCGCTGATCCTGCACATCGACGACCTGTCGCCGGACTGGCTGCTGGACGACGGTCTGACGCCGCTCGTGACCTTTGTCCTTGCCCCGCCGGAGGACGCGACACCGCTGAGGATGTCGGACCGGGTTCAGGACTTCCGCCGCGCAGCACTGGACTCGACGTGCGGGCGCCTGTCGTCCCGCCTTGGCCGCGTCGTGCCCTGTGCGGATGCCGGTGCTTTGAAGACCGCCGTCGCCGATCTGGGCGCGGCGCGGGCGGTGACACCCCATGCGCCCGTCGGGCCGGTGGCGGAGGCGCTGGCCGAAGTGCCCGCCGAACGCGCGCTCAGGCCTTACGATGCGCGGGCCTGGCCCCATGCGACCGCCGGTTTCTTCAAGTTCCGCAAGCACATCTCCGCGCTTCTGGCGGCCACGCGGGGGATCGAGGTCGTCTGACCGCCCCGGGTTGCTTCACATGCCGATCCGGCGCGGATCGACACAGACATGCGCCGCGCACTCCATCTCCAGCGTCACGTGCACAAGCCCGTGGTCGCGGCGCAGCGCGTCCTTGACCTGCGCCTTGATGGCATCCGCCCGGGACCATGCGCCCCTTTCGATGACGACATGGGCCATCAGGGCTGTCTGCTTCTCGTCGATCTGCCAGAGGTGCGCGCCGTGGACCTCCGTCACGCCGACGATCCCCTCGGCGCTTTTCAGGACGTCTTCGGGCGCCATGCGGGGTGGCGTGCCCATCATCAGGATGCGGATCACGCCACCGATCTCGCTGGCCGCGAGCCACAGGATGTAGGCGGCAATCCCCAGCGTCACCAGCGGGTCCACCCAGGTCCAGCCGAAGAGCAGGATCAGCGTACCTGCAAGGATCACCGCCACCGACCCCAGCGCGTCTGCGAGGTTGTGCAGGAAGGCGGCCCTGATGTTGACGCTGTCCTGCGCCATCTTGAAGGTCAGCCAAGCGGTCACGAGGTCCACGACCAGCGCCACCCCCGCGATGACGACAACCAGCCAGCCGGTCACCGGCTCTGGATTGAAGAAGCGCAGGACGGCCTCGTAAAGCAGGTAGAGGCCGATCACGATCAGCGTCGTCAGGTTGATGAGCGCCGCGACGACCTCTGCCCGGCCGTAGCCGAAGGTCATGTCGTCGTCGGCAGGACGCCGGGCGATCCGGCGCGCCCAGACGGCGATCAGGAGGCTCGCCGCGTCAGAGAAGTTGTGCAGTGCATCGGCGATCATCGCCAGCGAACCGGACACCAGCCCCCCGACGATCTGCGCGAAGGTCAGGAGCACGTTGACCCCGACCGCCGCCGCCATGCGACGATCCCCGGTCAACTGCTCCGGCGTGATGTGGTGGTGATGGCCGTGACCGTGTTCATGGTCGTGGTGCGCGTGATCGTGTGGCATGGCCGCAGATGGCGCCCGCGTGGCGCCGAGGTCAAGGGGAGGCTGACGGATTGGAGGGTGGGGCCAGGAAAACGTGAACGGTGTCGTCCGGATGTGGGCGTTTCGGAGCGCGGCGCCGGGTCCGAGATCCCGGACATACTGGGAGTTTAAGGCAGGCGTGCAGAGGTCTTGGTGCCCATTTTCACGCCTTGTCCGGCAGGACTGTCCTGAGACACTGGCAAGATTGGGGCGCATACGTTGGCGTCGAAATCCTGCTTTTCGTCTCAGTGGGCCACCGCGATCCGGGCGGGCAAGACTTTGGAATATTGAGATTATTGGCTGCACGGCGGTGGAATTTGTCGTTTGACGCCGTTGCGGTCAGACTCTGCCATAAGAAAAAAGGGCTGGCCCCGCATGGGGGCCAGACACCAGAAGGCTGTCATCTACAGCCAATTCGTTTCTCCCGGCGGCTTACGGATGCGCCTTGAGGTACTCGATCACCGCGTCGATTTCCTCGGCCTTGCGCAGACCGGCAAAGGCCATCTTGGTGCCTTTGACGTAGTCGCGCGGCTTGGCGAGGAAGGCGTGCAGCGCCTCGTTGTCCCAGACGCCGTCCATGCCGTCCATTGCCCCGGAGTAGCTGAAGCCGTCGACAGAAGCGATGTCGCGGTCGACCACGCCGTTCAGGACAGGGCCGGTCTTGTTCTGGGCGCCCTCGCCGACCTGGTGGCAGGCCTGGCACTTCTTGAAGACCCGCTCGCCCGCGGCGACCAGTTCGGGATCGAGCGCCGCGTCTTCTGCAGGCGCGTCACCCTCGGCCGCAGCTTCCTCGACAACTGCCTCTTCGGCGGGCGCCTCGGTCTCTTCGGGCACGGACGCGGTGTCTGCCTCCGGCTGGGCTGTGGCGGCGGCGTTGGAGTTGTTCATCTCCTCCGACGCCTCGTCGCCGCCCTGGTCGGGCGTCACGTCGAGAACCGTGGCGCGCATGGTGATCTCCACCGGGCTGTCCTTGCAGTTTTCCATGCAGGGCTCGGTCCGCCACTGGCTGTACTCGGTCTCTGCCCGGTCATCGACGATGAAGCCGTCGGCGTTGGGCATCTCGACCTCGCCCCATGTCTCGCGCGACAGCTCGAACTCGTCGTCGATGATGTCGTTGGAGTAGAGGATATAGGCCACGATGGCATAGACCTCGTCATCCGACAGCGACTGCGCGTTGCCGAAGGGCATGGAGCGATGGACGTAGTCCCAGACGGTCGAAAGGTACGGCCAGTAGGAGCCCACGGTCTTCAGCGGATCGTCGTCCGCCAGCGTGCCGTCCCCGCCCGCCAGCTTGGGCCAGTTGCCGACACCTTCCGCGAAGGAGCCGTGGCAGACCGCGCAGTTGTCCTCGAACAGAGGCTCGCCGTCGGAGGCATTGCCCGACCCGTCCGGCAGGTCGGAGCCGTCGGGGTGCACGTCGACGTTCCACGCGGCGACCTCTTCGGGCAGGGCTTCGCGGCCCAGACCGAAACGGGTGCCGGTGCGCGCCTCGTCCGCCTGCGCGCTGGCCACGAACAGACCGTCTGCCGGGGCGGCCTCTGCCTGCTGTGCCGGGGCCTCGGGCTCGGGGATCGGGGCGGGCAGCGCCGCCAGCATCGGCGGGTTCTTCGGCTGCGGTGCGACGTTGCGGTCGGCGAAGTTGTAGGCCGCCGTCAGCATCACCACGAGACCGACAGCAGTGCCGCCATAGAGTTTAAGAGACTTCGACATTTTCCGCCTCCCCGTTGGCTTTCACGTGCCAGGTCTGGATACAGTTGTTGTGGTAGATCGAGTTCAGGCCGCGCACCTCGCGCAGTTGCGCCTTGGTCGGCTGCACGTAGCCCGTCTCATCGATGGCGCGGGACTGGAGCAGCCACTCCTCCCCGTTCCAGGTAGTGTCGAGGTAGAAGCGCACCAGCGCCTTGTCGTCGCCGGGGTTGGCCAGACGCGCGGTTTCCCACGTCATGCCGCCGTCCTTCGAAACATCGACGCGGGAGATCTTGCCATGGCCGGACCATGCCATGCCTGTGATGACCACCGGGCCATGGCCGTGCTTGATCGGCGCCTGCGGGCTGGGCGAGGTCACGACGGACTTGGCGTCCATGACCCAGGTCCACTTGCGCGAGGTGCCGTCCGCCAGCGTGTCCGTGTACTTGGAGGTCTCCTCGCGGCTTTCGACGGGGGCGTCCATGACCTCGATCCGGCGGAGCCATTTGACCCACATGTTGCCTTCCCAGCCGGGAACGACGAGGCGCGCAGGGTAGCCGTGTTCCTTGCGGAGCGCCTCACCGTTGGCCTTGAAGGCCACCAGCACGTCGTCCATCGCCTTTTCCATCGGGATGGAGCGGCCGTTGGAGGAAGCGTCGGCACCTTCGACGTAGACCCACTTGTCCTTGAAGTCGCCTGCCGCGTCGAGGCCGGCCTCGGCCAGCAGCGTGCGCAGCGGGACGCCGGAATATTCCATGTTGTGGATCATGCCGTGGGTGAACTGCGCGCCGTTCAACTGCGCGCCCGCCCATTCCATGCCGGTGTTCGCGGCGCATTCGCAGAAATAGACGTGGTTCTCGCGCGGGAAGCGTTCGAGATCGTCGTAGGTGAAGACCAAGGGCTTGTCGACGAGGCCATTGATCATCAGGCGGTAGTCGTCCTTCGCCAGCTCGATCGCGCCGGAGTGGTGCCGTTCGAAGGCGCAGCCCGCAGGGGTGATCGTGCCGTCGAGCGCATGGATCGGCGTGAAGTTGATCGAGGAGATCGTGTCGGCGGTCAGCCATTCCACGTTGCGGCGGATGACATCATTCTCGAACCGGATCGGCAGACCGTAGGGCGTGGCATCGACACCGTCGCCAAGGCCGGTCGCCCAGTCCTGCACCTCTGTGATCAGCGGATCGGGGTCCGCCGCCTTTGCAGCCGTTGCGACCACGGCCCCTGCCCCCAGCGCCGCGGCGCTGGTCAGGAACTGCCGGCGCGACGGCGCGGTCTTTTCCTTGCTCATGGCATACTCCTTACGGATCATGTCATTCATCTATGTGAATGAATTGGGAGGAAAATCGGCGGGCACGCAGGCCCGCCGAAGGGGATGTCAGGCGCCGATGACCTCGACGCTGTTGTTGGGATCGAGCTTGATGGTGCCCTGCTTGCGGATGTGGCTTTCGACCACGTCCCAGATCTGCGGCCCCTCCGTGCCCTCGTTGACCGAGGCCCAGCCGGCGACGATGTAGGTCTTGGCCGGGTCGATGGCTTCGCCGGTCTTCATCAGCATCATCTCGGAGATGCGCTCGCCCTGCGGTTTGGCGATGTCGATCCGGTAGGCCAGGCCACCGATCCGCACCATGTCGCCGCCCTGCTGGTAATACGGGTCCGGGTTGAAGATGTTGTCGGCCACGTCCTCGAGGATCACCTTGATGAACTCGCCGGTCATCTCGGAGCGGTACGCCTCCCCGTAGTTCATCGAGGTGACGTTCCAGATGTCCTCGCGCGTGATGTTGTCGCCCGGGATCAGCGACGGTCCCCAGCGGACGCCCGGCGACATGGCGATGTCGGCCTCGCGCTCGGAAATAAGCGCGTTGCAGATCAGGTCGTCCCAGGTGCCGTTGAAGTTGCCGCGGCGATAGAGAAGTTCGTCGGTGGTGCCGATGACCTCTTCCAGTTCTGCCTTGAAGGGCGCGCGCTGCTCGTCGATCAGGGCCGCCATCTCGGCATCGGGTTCGATCACGTCCGAGAAGATCGGGATCAGCTTGTGACGGAAGCCCATCATCCGGCCGTCGCGCACGTCGAGGTCGACGCGGGAGACGAACTTGCCGTTGGAGCCGGAGGCGATGATGATCGTCTCGCCCACCAGCACCGGTTCCGGCAGCGCGTCATGTGTGTGGCCGGACAGGATCACGTCGATGCCGGTGACAATGGAGGCCATCTTCTTGTCCACGTCGAAGCCGTTGTGCGACAGGCAGACCACCAGCTCGGCGCCCTGTGCGCGCACCTCGTCCACCATGGCCTGCATGTTCTCGTCGCGGATGCCGAAGGAGAACTCCGGGAACATCCAGCGCGGGTTGGCGATGGGCATGTAGGGGAAGGCCTGACCGATGACGGCGATCTTCACGCCGCCCCGCTCGAAGAACTTGTAGGGCGGGAAAAGATCCGGCAGCGGTTCGTCCCATTCGGCGTCGAAGATGTTCTGGCCGAGCGCCGCGAAGGGCAGGCTTTCCACCAGCTCCTGAACGCGCTCGGAGCCCAGCGTGAATTCCCAGTGGAAGGTCATGGCGTCGGGCTTCAGCCCGTTCATGACGTTGACCATGTCCTGCCCCTCGGTTTGGTAGCAGGTGTAGGAACCGTGCCAGGTGTCGCCGCCGTCCAGCAGCAGCGCATCCGGACGCGCCGCGCGGATCGAGTTCACCACCGTGGCGACGCGGTCGAGACCGCCGACCTTGCCATAAGCCTGCGCAAGCGCAGAGAAGTCACCGGACGACAGCGCGTAATGGGAGGGAGAGCCGTCTTCGATGCCATAGAGCTTGCGGAAATCGGCGCCGGTGACGTGGGGCACCTCCCCGCGGTTCGGACCGACGCCGATGTTGATGGAGGGTTCACGGAAATAGATCGGCTTCAACTGCGCATGGATGTCGGTGACGTGGATCAGGCTGACGTTGCCGAAGGTGTCGAATTGCAGAAGCTGATCCTGGGTGAGGATCTGCTGTGCGGCCAGCCGGGACCAGTTGCCGAAGCCGGAGGCGCCGACCAGAGCCGAAGCCGCCATGGACACTTGCAGGAAATCGCGTCTTGAGATCATGGGGGAGGGTCTTTCTCTCATGACACACATGCGCATGTGTGAATAGGTTTATCAAGGGAAACCCCGCGCGTCGACCGACGCACGGGGTCAGGGTCATCAGTTGCGGACGGCCGGCCCTTCGACGGAAAGACCGTTGCCGCGCGATTTGACGTAAAGCTCCAGCGCGATGAATTCCGGCGAACCTTCGCTGTAGGTTTCGGCGCGGGTGTCGCGGATGCAGCCCTTGAAACGGTTGTGAATGCCGTTCAGCTTGGCGTTCTTCAGACGGTACGTCGGGAAACCGTTGACCTGGCCCTGGCTCAGGTGGTCGGCGCGGATGTAGTTGCCGTAGTTCTCTTCGTGGCAGGACGCGCAGGACAGGTCCAGGATGCCGGTCCGGGTGTAGTAGAGCTCCTTGCCCTTCTCCCAGTACTCGGCGGCCGGACCGTCGATGGCGACCTGCACGGGCGTGCCACGACCGACGGAGGTGATCAGCGCCTCCATGGAGACGGCATCGCCCGAGTCGTACTTCCACGCCTCGGCGCCCATGCGGTTCACCCGGCAGTCGTTCACCTGCATCTGGATGGTGCGCAGTTCGCCGGCTTCCTCGTTGAACTTCGGATAGGTCGGCCCGACCATCGCCATGCTTTCCGCCGGATCGCCGTGGCAGTCCGCGCAGGACTTGCCCTCGGACCCTTCGGCGGTGTTCCACATGTCGGTGGCCTGATCGACGAAGATCATGCCCGGGTTGTCGAAGTCGTCGGTTTCGAGTTGCTGGGTCTCGTCCGAACGGAAGTGCCAGCCCGAGATCACCTCGTCGAAGACTTCTTCGAGATGCTCCGGGGCTGGCGCCTTGGTCGTCATCTCGAGCTCACCGTTGATGGTGAGGGTATCGTCATCCGCGCCGCCCGCGAAGGCCGCCGGAGCGATCAGCAGTGCGGCCACGGCCGTCAATGCCTTGAATTTCATCACGTTCCCTCCCTGTTGACACCCCTGCCCCGTGACATGTCACAGGGCAGGGCCGTGGATCAGCCGATGGCGATCTTCTTGGACTCTTCGTAGACGGAGCCGTCGTCATCGTACCAGGTGAACTTGAACTCGCCCGCCGCCGGAACGGTCGCATCGAATTCGAAGTAGGGGTTGGTCGAGATCGCCGGCGCCAGAACGACGTCGATCACGTTCTGGTCTCCGAAGTCACAGGTAAAGCGCCAGATGATCGAGCGCGGGATGGGGTTGCCGTCGCCGTCCTTGCGCTGGCCCGATTCCATCGGGTGCGAGATCAGCGTCTTGATGGTGATAACTTCACCCTCGGACGCGCTGCTCGGGACTTTGACGCGGGGTTTAACACCGTCTGCCATTTGTCTGTCTCCTGAAAAAAAGGGGTTAGCCGCCGCAGCCGCCGATGGTGACCTTCACGGTCTTAGAGGCCGTCTGGAAGGAGCCGTCTTCCATCTTGGCGATCGCGGTCACGTCCTGCGTGCCGGCCAGGCGGATACGGGTCGACGCGACGCGGGACCCGGCCAGCGGGCCGAAACGGAAGGCGGCGACACCCGGGGTCGGGTTGCCCATGGCGAAGATCCGCACCTCGACGGCACCGGGCGCGTCGATAGAGACCGGAACGGTGTTGCCGTTCTCGGCGATCTCGGGGGCGGTCAGGTTCAGCTCGCCCTCGGCGGCGGTTGCGCCGGCAAGGAATTCTTCCGCGGAGCCGACCATCTCGGCATCGGCGGCGGCCTGAGCAAAGGCGCTGACGGGCAGCAGGGCTGCCGCGGCGGCACCGGCGCTCAGCGCCAGGGTTTCACGTCGCGTGAAGTCCATGTGATTTCTCCTATACTCGAGGTCAGCTGTCCTGAAGCGTCATCAGGAAGGCGACCACGTCCTCGATTTCCTGCGCCGAGAGGATCGGTTCGATCTCGCCCTGCGCGGCCTTACCGGTGTAACCGTCACCCGGACGGGTGAAGCCACTGGTCTTGTAGAAGGCCGGCATGACCGTGCCTTCGAACGTCATCTTCGGGTTGGCGACGATGCCGCGCAGCTCCGCTTCGGTGCGGTAGCCGCCAACGCCGTTCAGCGGCGGGCCGACTTCGCCATGGAACGGCGCATCCTCAAGCGCCGTCACCGCGTGGCAGGCGACGCAGTTGCCCTTGCCACGGTTGATCATCAGTTCCCGGCCCTTCGCCGCGTCACCCGGCGTTCCGGTCAGGGATGCCTCCACGGCACCGTATTCGTCGTAGGTCACGCTGTCGGGGGCCACGGTGTCCGCGAAAGCGGTCCCCGCCACCAGCACCGCGGCTGCCGTGATTGCTGTAAGCCTCATGTTCCCTCCCTAGGCTTTCGAGCCCGTACAAGGGCTCTACCTCGTATTGGCTGGTGTATACCGTAGGCCACCGGCCCCACACCACGCAACAACAAATTCACACTTATGAATTAATGCAGTCCTTGACAGTGGGGGCATTCCGCGCGGTGGCGGTTCAATTCCTTGATAAGTAAGGACTTTCGGCCATTCAACCTGTGGAGCGGCGATTTCCGGGGCGCCCACGCCGGGTAAATTCAATGCAGCCACGCCCGTCGAATGACCCGGATTGCTCAACCCTGGGGCCATCCGACGGCCCGTTTGTGCGGTACCGCGTACCTTCATGACGAAAGAATGTTGCCCGAAGGCGCAAACGATTCGCCCGGTCGATGCGCGGCGGCAAACCCCGACTTCAGTCGGTCATGCCGTTCGCGCGTTCCTGGATCCGGCGCGCGTGGTAGCGCTGGAAGTCCTCGCCCGTCTCGGCCTCCATCTCGTAGCGCTTCTCGGCCACCCAGGTGAACATGTCTATCGACGTGCCCTTGCCGAAGGCGCCCGGCATGACGGCCACGGCGGCGTCGATGGCGGACTGGCCCTCGGGGACCTCTTCCGGCAAAAAGACGATGTTCGGCGTGAACAGCACGCGCCACTTCCGGGCCATCTGCTTCTCGGAGAGCGCCTCGCCGTCGAGGTCGGTCACTTCGGTATCGCCATGCAGGTTCATCTGAACGACGAAGTAATTGTCGTCGATGTACTCCGACACCTCAGGGTCCGAGAACACCTCCTCGTGCATCTTCTGGCAATAGATGCAGCCGCGCTGCTCGAAGAAGATGACGAGGCGCTTGCCCTCGTCATTGGCCTCGGCCAGGTCGTCCCGCAGGTCCTTGAAGGTGTCGCGCATCCACGGCTGCTTGTGCAGCCCGTCGTCGCCCACCTCCTGCGCCAGCGCCGGCAGAGCCAGCGCGATGCCAAGCGCCGCACCGATCCATGCTTTCATTTCACGTCCTCCCAGACAGCGCGCCCGCGGGTCGAGGCCCGCAACAGGCGCATTCGACACAAGGTTCAGCTCAGCGACGTCCAGCCCGGGAATGTCTCGATCATCCACTGAGCGATCAGGTTCACCGTATCGGTCGCGATGAGAATGGCAAACAGGATCAGCATGACACCCATCACCTTCTCGACATATTGCAGCTTGCTGCGGTGGCGGGCGGTCCACTTCAGGAACGGGCCCGAGAACAGCGCAGCGATCACGAAAGGCGCGGTCATGCCGATGCCGTAGACCAGCAGCAAGAGCCCGCCGCGCCAGATGTCCCCCATTCCTGAGGCGATCATCAGGATCGAGGCCAGCGCAGGCCCGACGCAGGGTGTCCAGCCGAAGCCGAAGGCCAGCCCCATCACATACGCCCCCATTAGCGTCGTGGGTTCCGCGGTGCTTTCGACCCGGGCCTCCCGGTACAGCAGGCCGATCCGGATCACGCCGAGGAAATGCAGGCCGAAGACGAACAGGATCGCGGCGGCCACATAGGACAGCGGCTGCCTCCAGTCGGCGAAAGCCTGACCGACCGCCGTAGCGCCCATGCCCAACAGCACGAAGATCGTCGTGACGCCCGCCGCGAAGAACACGGCGGACACGATCAGGCGCTTTTGCGCGCCCGGCGGAATGCCGGCGTCGGCGCGAAGTTCAGCCATGCTGATTCCCGCCATGTAGCACAGGTAGAAAGGCACCATCGGAAGGATGCAGGGCGTAAAAAAGCTCAAAAGCCCGGCAAGCGCTGCACCGGCAAAGCTGATATCAAGCACAACCCACACCTTTCCTTGAAAAATTCACATATTCAGATTACGTTGTCCGTAAAGAGTTCGTCAATCGGTGGATCATGTCCTTTCGTCACCTTTTCATGGCAGCCTGTGTCGCCGTGCCGCTTTCGGGCGGCGCGGCGTTTGCCGAAGACTACAGGCTCGTCATGGTCGAGCAGCCGGGCTGCGCCTATTGCGCCGCCTGGGACGACGAGATCGCACCGGCCTATCCCAATACGGCAGAAGGACAATTTGCGCCACTGGTGCGCGCCGACCTGCGCGAAGGACCGCCCGAGGGCGTCACCTACGAACGGCGCGTGAACTTCACGCCGACCTTCATCCTCGTCGAGGACGGGGCCGAGATTGCCCGGCTCGAAGGCTACGTCGGGCAGGATTTTTTCTGGCCCGTGCTTGCGCAGCTGCTTGAGTCGCACACCGAGTTTACGCAACCTACTAATTGACCAGAAAGAGTCAGGAACAGGCATGGGACTACCTGTATTACGAGACGACCTGAGTGACAGCGAACTCGACGCCATCGTCGAGAAGGCAAACGCCGCGTCTGCCTTTCTGAAGGCCATCAGCCACGAGGGCCGGCTGATGATCCTGTGTCACCTCGTCTCCGGCGAGAAGTCGGTGACGGAACTGGAGGAACTGCTGTCCGCACGGCAGGCAGCGGTCAGCCAGCAACTGTCGCGGCTGCGTCTTGAGGGGCTCGTGGTTCCGCGCCGCGACGGCAAGGCGATCTACTACCGGCTGGCGGACGACAAGCCGCGCAAGATGCTTGAAACGGTCTACGAGTTGTTCTGCGGCGACGACGCAGACTGACGGCCCGACCGATGCCGCGCCGCCGCGTGGCATTTTCTTGCGAGGGCGCAGGCGGGTCCGCATAGTCGGATGATCACGTCAGGTCGGGAGGAGGACTCTGGCATGTTGGAACTTTTGGGCGAGCACCAGTTGGTCGCTCTGATCGGGCTTGGCAGCGGCATTCTGCTGGGCCTTGCAGCCCGGCTTGGACGCTTCTGCACGCTCGGCGCCATCGAGGACGCCCTGTATGGCGGCTCGACCGTGCGCCTGCGCATGTGGGGCATCGCCATAGGCCTTGCGATCATGGGCAGCTTCGCCCTCATGGCCTCGGGCCTGCTGGTCGAGAGCGAAACCTATTACCTGTCGATCCGCTGGATGCCGCTCGCCTCTATCGTGGGCGGCTTGGTCTTCGGCTACGGCATGGCGCTGTCGGGCAATTGCGGTTACGGCGCCATCGCCCGGCTGGGCGGCGGCGACCTGCGCAGCTTCGTCATCGTGCTGGTCATGGGCGTCAGCACCTTCGTCGTGCTGTCCGGCCCGCTCGCGCCCTTGCGCGGCATGCTGTTCCCCCAGGTGCCCGTCACCACCGAGGTCCCGCCGGGCATCGCACATCAGCTTGCCGCCATGTCCGGCCTGTCGGTGCCGGTCATCGGCATGACGATCGGCGCGCTGATCATGATCGGCTCGGGCGCGGCCCGCGCAGTGTGGCAGAAACCGTCTCGCGTCCTGTGGTCCGCGGCGGTAGGGCTCGCGGTCATCCTGGCCTGGGCCGGAACGTCCTGGGTGGCGCACCGCGGGTTCGAGGCGCTGCCCGTCGTCTCCCACAGCTTCGCGGCCCCGCTGGGCGACACGATCCTGTGGTGGATGACCGGCTCTGCCCGGCCCCTGTCGTTCGCGGTGGGATCGGTCGCCGGGGTCTGGGCGGGCGCCTTCATCGGGTCGCTGATCAAGGGGCATTTCCGCTGGGAAGCCTGCGAGGATCCGCGGGAACTGCGCCGCCAGATCTTCGGGGCGGCGCTGATGGGCGGCGGCGCCGTCGTGGCGCTCGGCTGTTCCATCGGTCAGGGGCTGTCGGCCTTCTCCGTTCTCGCCTTCTCGGCGCCGGTCACCTTCGCGTCGATCTTTGCGGGTGCCGCCTTCGGGCTGCGCCAGCTTATCGTAGGGTTCCAGCCCGCCGAATGACTTGTCCGGCGGGATGGCAACGACAGGTCAGTCGAAATCCCGTAGCCGCGCCACGTACCGGGCGAGCGTGTCGATCTCAAGGTTGATGCGGTCGCCGACGGCGGTCATTCCCCAGGTCGTGACTTCCTTGGTGTGTGGGATGAAGTTGATCCCGAAGGTCGTGCCGTCCACTTCGTTCACCGTCAGGGAGGTGCCGTTCAGAGCCACCGATCCTTTCGGCGCAATGAAACGGGCCAGCGCCTCGGGCGCGTCGAAGGTGACGCGCGTACTATCGCCCTCGTCCTGCATGCCCACCACGGTCGCGACCCCGTCCACGTGGCCCGACACGATATGCCCGCCCAGTTCGTCCCCGACCTTCAGCGCGCGCTCGAGGTTGATCTTGCTGCCCTCGGTCCAGCCATCGTTGCCGCCGATGTTCGTCTTCGACAGCGTCTCGGCGCTGATGTCGACCTCGAACCAGTCCGGGCCCAGCCCGATCACCGTCAGGCAGACACCGTTGCAGGCGATCGAGGCGCCCATGTCGATGGAGGCGGTCTTGTACCTGGTGCCGATCCGTGCGCGAAGATCGCCGCGGCGCTCCAGCGCGCGCACTTCGCCAACATCCGTGATGATCCCCGTGAACATGCTGCCTCCGCCGGATTCGTGAGTTTACAAAGCCTTAATTTCGCCGAACTCTTTGAATAGTTTGGCAACAAAGGCATCACATATACGGAAGGTCTCCACAAGGTCGGTTGGCACGCGACAGGGACGTTCGAAGGGCACGCATGGGCGATATGGCGAAGATCAGCAAGGGCAGCGGCGACCAGAGGGTCTTTCTGTTCCTTCAGGGACCGCACGGGCCATTCTTCCACCGGCTGGCCCAGATGCTGCGCAAGACCGGCGCGAAGGTCTGGCGTGTCGGTTTCAACGCCGGGGACCGGGCCTTCTGGTTCCATCCGAAGACCTTCCTGCCCTTCCGCGGCACGCAGGACCAGTGGCGGGCCTGGCTGATCGACCTCCTGCACGAAAAGAGAGTCACCGACCTCGTGCTGTACGGCGACGTGCGCCGCATCCATGCCGAGGCGGTGGAGGAAGCGCGCCGCCGCGGCATCACCGTGCACGTCTTCGAAGAAGGCTACATGCGCCCCTACTGGGTGACGTATGAACGCGGCGGCTCCAACGGGCACTCACGGCTGATGGACATGACCGTCGCGGACATGCGCCGCGCGCTGGAGAAGTCGGACATGGAGGCCCCCCTGCCCCCGGCGCATTGGGGCGACATGCGGCAGCACATTTTCTACGGTGCGCTCTATCATTGGTTCGTGATGTTCCGGAACGGCGATTTCCGCAACTTCCAGCCGCACCGCTCCCTGACGGTCTTCCAGGAATTCCTGCTTTACCTCCAGCGCCTGACCTTGATGCCGCTCACCTGGGCGGACCGCGTCATCGCCACGCTGCGCATCCGACAGGGCGGATTCCCCTACCACCTGTGCCTGATGCAGCTGGAGCATGACTCCAGCTTCCAGAAACACTCCCCCTTCACCACGATGCCCGATTTCCTCGGGATGGTGATCGAGGGCTTCGCGTCGGGCGCCCCCGGCCACCACCACCTCGTGTTCAAGGCGCATCCGCTGGAAGACGACCGTGCCGGTGTGCGCAAGGCGATCCGCGCGGCCGCGAAGCGCCACGGCGTGGGCGACCGGGTCCATTACGTGCGCGGCGGCAAGCTGGCGCAGCTGCTGAACGATGCGCGCACCGCCGTTACCGTGAACTCTACGGCTGCACAGCAGGTGTTGTGGCGCGGCATTCCGCTCAAGGTGTTCGGCGATGCGGTCTATGCCAAGCCGGAGTTCGTCTCCACCCAGCCACTGCCCGAGTTCTTTGCCCTGCCCTCCCGGCCCGATAACAAGGCCTACAAGGACTACCGCCGCTATCTTCTTGAAACCTCGCAACTTCCCGGCGGTTTCTATTCGGCCCGCGGGCGGCGGCAATTGCTGCGGCAAGTGGTCGACATGATGTTGGCCGGGGACGATCCTTACGACGCCTTCGAACGCGGAACCGCGGCCCCAAGGCAACAGTTGCGCGTGGTGCACTGACCCGACCGGTCCGCAAAGCTGGATTTCTTCGTCAGCAGCCTCTAACCTGTGGAAAAATCGGGGACCACAAAGGTCACCCATATAAAACCGAGGCAGACTTCAGGTCGAGGAGACCGAGCAGTGAAAAGTACCCCCTCCCGGTGGGCGAGGAGCGTCGCCATGCTGGCCGCGGTGTCGATTCTGGCATCCTGCGGCCTTCCGCGCGTTGGCCCGAACAAACGCGAAATCTTTGCAGGATCTGTTCAGAGGGAGGGTGACTCCTTCATTGTCGCGGTGAACGACCGGGTGACGCGGGCCACGGCCGTGGTTCCGGCGCTCGGCTTCTCTGAAGGCTTCCGGAATGCCTCTGTCGTCGGGTCGGACACGATCCAGCCCGGGGACACACTGGGCCTGACGATCTGGGAAAACGTCGACGATCCGCTTCTGGGCGCCGGTGGCGGCGCTACCGGCGGCAGCGGGCCGGCCATCCTCGAAGAAGTGCAGGTCGACGGCTCCGGTTTCATCTTCATTCCCTACGCTGGCCGCATCCGTGCCGCCGGGAACACGCCCGAACGCATCCGCCAGATCATCACCGCCAAGCTCGAAGACCAGACGCCCGATCCGCAGGTGCAGGTGCGCCGGCTGGCAGGCGACGGATCCACCGTCAGCCTGCTGGGGTCGATCAGCGGTCAGGGCGTCTATGCCATCGAACGTCCGACCCGGACGCTGTCCTCGATGATCGCACGCGCCGGTGGCGTCACGATCAAGCCGGAGATCGCGCAGATCAAGATCATCCGCGGCAACCGGACCGAGACGATCTGGTTCCAGGACCTCTACAAGAACCCCGATTTCGACATCGCCCTGCGCGGCGGCGACCGCATCCTGGTCGAAGAGGACACCCGCGCCTTCACCGCGCTTGGCGCGACGGGCACACAGGCGCGCGTTCCCTTCGAGGCGCAGAGCATCTCTGCCGTCGAGGCCATCGCAACCGTCGGCGGCCTGATCTCGGCCACGGCAGATCCGACCGGCGTTTTCGTGTTCCGCAACGAACCCGCGGAAATCGCCAACCACGTCCTGGGCCGGACAGACCTGGTCGGTGCACAGCGCATGGTCTACGTGCTGGACCTGACCGAACCGAACGGCATGTTCATGGCACGCGACTTCGTCATCCGCGACCAAGACACGCTCTACGTGACCGAAGCGCCGTATGTGCAGTGGGACAAGACCATCGCATCCCTGACAGGATCGCTCAGCTCGGTGGCAACGGTCACCGATATTTCCGACACGCTCAGTGGCAGCGGGGACTAACTTGAACTTACCCGAGGGACAGGGTCGCGCCGGGGAGGAAACTTCCCGGCGCCTTTTCGTTTTCGCTGCAGGCTTCCTGCGGCAGAAACAAGTGCGTCGCATTCTGGATCTTGCAGGATACCGGGTGTCGCTGGGTATGCCCGGCCCCGACGACCTTGTGGGCGTCTGGGGGCAATCGCCTTACGCCTGGCGCGGCGAACGCATGGCCGAGAGGTCGGGGGCGTCGCTGGTCCGGGTAGAAGATGCCTTCCTGCGCTCCCTCCATCCCGGTCGGCGGGGAGAGCCGCCCTTCGGCCTGCTGATCGACCGGAGTGGCGTGCATTTCGACGGCGGTGCGCCGTCCGATCTGGAGCGGCTGCTGGCGACCGAGCCGCTTGACGACCACGCCTTGCTGGAACGCGCACGGGGTGCCATGGCGCGGCTGCAGGACGGACGTCTCTCGAAGTACAGCGCCTCCGATCCGGAAGCGGAGGCCCCTGCCCCCGGTTATGTTCTGGTTGTGGATCAGACGGTTGGCGATGCCTCCGTGCGCGCCTCCGGCGGTGACCGCTCCCGTTTCCTCGAGATGCTGTTCGTCGCACGGGAAGAAAACCCCGGCGCCCGGATCGTCGTGAAAACCCATCCGGAAACGGCGCAGGGGCTGCGCGACGGCCATTTCCGAGACGAGGACGCAGGCGGCCCTGTCACGCTCTACGACGGCGATGCCAGCCCGTGGGTTCTGCTTGAAGGCGCGGTCCGGGTCTATACCCTGTCCTCGCAAATGGGGTTCGAAGCAATCGTCGCGGGCCACAAGCCGCGCGTCTTCGGGCGACCGTTCTATGCCGGTTGGGGCCTGACTGACGACGAAGAAGTCTTCCCTCGCCGCAACCGTCGCCTGACCCGTGCACAACTGTTCGCAGGCGCGATGATCCTTTACCCGACATGGTACGACCCACACCGCGACCGGCTGTGTCAGCTTGAGGATGTGATCGGCTCTCTCGAAGCCCGCACGCGCGCCTGGCGCGAGGATCGCCACGGCTGGATCGTGTCGAGCGCCCGGCTGTGGAAAAGGGGCCTTCTGCAGAAATTCTTCGGCAAGGAGAAGCGCCTGCGGTTCGAAGATGATGTGGACAAGGCTGTGGAACTTTCGCAGCAGACCGGCCGCCGCCTGATGATCTGGGCCAATGCCGGTGGCGGACGGGGCGTGCATCTGGAGGACGGCTTTCTCAGATCGCGCGGATTAGGCGCGACGTTGGTGCCGCCGCTGTCCCTCGTGCTCGATCCCGACGGGATTCACTTCGATCCGGAGACACCGTCGGCCCTGGAACACATGATTCAACGCCGCGCTGGCGGCCTGCGATCTGACCAGATCGAACGTGTCCACAGACTTATACAGGCGATGGTCTCGGGTGGCTTGTCCAAATACAACCTTTCGGGCGGATTGCCCGACCTGCCGGAAGGCCACCGCATCCTGGTGCCCGGACAGGTGGAGGACGACGCCTCCATCCTGCGCGGCAGCCCGATGGTCCAGTCGAACACCGAATTGTTGAAGCGCGCGCGCGAAGCGAACCCGTCCGCCGTCATCCTCTGGAAGCCGCATCCCGACGTCGAAGCGGGGCTGCGCAAGGGCGCCGTCGAGGATCCCATGCGATGGGCGGATGCGCGTCTGGACGGCGCCGATATCGCACAGGTTCTGGATGCCGTTGACGAAGTCTGGACAATGACCTCTCAGACCGGGTTCGAGGCGCTGCTGCGCGGTCTCAAGGTGGTGACGCTTGGCGTGCCCTTCTATGCCGGCTGGGGCCTGACCCGCGATCTGGGCCCGATCCCCGCCCGGCGGCTGAGCGGGCCGCGACCCTCGCTGGAAGCGCTCGTCCACGCGGTATTGATCGATTACCCGCGTTACCACGACCCGCACATGCGCGAAGCCTGCAGCGTCGAGACGGTCATTCACCGGCTGAAAGAAGGCCCGATCCCACACCCCGGCCCGCTCAATCGCGGCCTGTCGAAACTGCAGGGCGCGCTGGCCAGCCACACGTGGATCTGGCGGCGTTAACCTTTATTCACAGGGAATTGGTCCATCTCTCTGAGAAATAGTTATTTTCAGAGTTGTCCACAGATTTTGATATGCTTTCGGATAGGTTTTCCGATCATATAAACATCTGGCGACAAAGCACTTTTACGTCGCGGAACCCCGCCTCCAGACGTGCTGGACGTCCCCCCCTCGCTGGCAAACATCCACAAGGGTGAAACGGGGCGCATCGCGGAGCCTGTCGACCCCCAGCGCGCCTATGCCCGGATGGCCTTCGGCACCCAACGCCAGGCCCGCGGTGAACACGTGAAGTTCGTCCACGAGGTCCTGCGCCAGAAGAGATGCGGCCAGCTGGCCGCCGCCCTCGCAGAAGACCCGTGTCAGCCCCTCCTGCCCCAAAGTCTTCAGCAACGCCGCGGCATCCAGCCGCCCGCCCGCAAGCGGCACGGTGAGCAGGCGCGCCCCGATGCCTTGCCAGGCGGTCAGCAGGTCACCGCGCGCATCCGCCCCGTGGCAGAGCCAGACGGGAACGTCCTTTGCGGTGCGGGCAAGGTCGCTGAGCAGCGGCAGGTCGAGGTGGCGCGACGCCACGATGCGGACCGGAGGCCGGCTGCGGTCAAAGCCCCGGACGGTGAGGCGCGGATTGTCGGCGCGGGCCGTCCCTCCCCCGACCAGCACGGCGTCATGACTGGCGCGCAGGGCATGCACCGCATGGCGCGCCTCCGATCCGGTGATCCACTGGCTTTCGCCGGTCGCCGTGGCGATCCGCCCGTCGACGCTCATGGCCAGTTTCAGCGTCAGCCAGGGGCGCCCTTGCTCGACCCGCAGGAAGAAACCGGCGTGGTCCTGCATCGCTTCCTGAGCCAGAACCCCGGTGCGTACCTCGATACCGTTTTGCCGCAGCTTTTCAAACCCTTGCCCGGCGACCCTCGGGTCGCTGTCGGCAATCGGAGCAACCACCCGTGCGACACCGGCAGCAATCAGCGCGTCCGTGCAGGGTGGTGTCTTGCCGTGATGAGCGCAGGGTTCGAGCGTGACATAGGCCGTGGCGCCGCGGGCGGCCTCCCCAGCCATGGCCAGCGCCTGCGTTTCGGCGTGCGGGCGGCCCGAAGGCTGGGTCCAGCCCCGCCCGACGACGCGGCCCTTGCGCACGATCAGGCAGCCGACGGCAGGGTTGGGCCAGGTCTGGCCCATGCCGCGGCGGCCCAAGGCCAGAGCCTGGGCCATGAAGCGCGCGTCGGAGGCCGTCACTTGGCTGGCGGCGGCAGGTTCGGGTCGGGCCGCAGCTCGGAGACGAACTTGTCGAAGTCGTCCGCCGCCTGGAAGTTCTTGTAAACGCTGGCAAACCGGACGTAGGCCACGGTGTCGATACGGGCCAGCGTCTCCATCACAATCTCGCCGATCATCTTGGAAGGGATGTCAGTTTCGCCCATGCTTTCCAGCCGCCGCACGATCCCGGAAATCATCTGGTCGATGCGCTCAGGCTCTATCGGGCGTTTCTGTAGGGCGATCCGGATCGAGCGTTCCAGCTTATCGCGGTCGAAATCCTCGCGCCGTCCGTTGGACTTGATGACCACGAGGTCACGCAGCTGCACACGCTCGTAGGTGGTGAAACGCCCGCCGCAGGCGGGGCAGAAGCGACGGCGGCGGATCGACACGTGGTCTTCGGCCGGCCGGGAGTCCTTCACTTGGGTGTCGATATTTCCGCAAAACGGGCAGCGCATCGGCCTGTCCCCTCGTTTCTCAATGTTCCTGCCTCGGTCATGGGGTTGTTCCCCAATTATCCACAGTCACTATAGGACGGCGCCCAAGTTTTGGGTAGAGAAATAATCTTCCCCCCAGATGGTGCTGTGTTTACGCAACGCGAAGGCGTCATTCACTGGCGGGAGCGCCGAGAACGGCGGGCCGGACCTGTTTTCCCGCTTTCAGATCCGCCTCCCGCTTAGTCATCCATGCGGCAATGGCCTCCACGTCCGGATCGGTCTGTTCGATCCATTCGAGGCACCAAGCCATTTCCTTCTGCAGCGCCTCTTCCGGCACTTCGGAGAGATCGCGCGCAGGATCGTCCCAGCGCGGACCGCCCAGATAAACCGCCGCGAACATGATCTTCGCCTTCTGCGGCGGTGTTCCGTTGACCAGCAACGCCTCGTAGAACATGCGGTGCACGTCCTGCCACGCGCGGGTGCGCCACGTCGGCAGGGCATTGTTGCCGACACCGCAATAGGCATCGTGCAGTGCCGCTGCCATGAGGTATTCGCGACTTTGCCGGTCCCCGATGAGCGGCGCGAAGATCGGCGGGATCGTGGCACCGTCGGTCAGTGTCTGCCGGGGCGCGGTCCATGTCTCGCCGCTGGCGTCGATGAACTCGATCTCGTCCCGGGTGGGCAGGAAGGCTTGGTTGAACCCCTCCATGAAGACGGGCTGCCCCTGCATCTCCAGCGGCCCGCCGATGAAACGGCAGCGTGTTTCACGATCCGCAAGGTCGAGACAGGTCTGGGCGACCTGCGCTGCCCGGCGCGCGATGATCTCCGGCAAGCCGATCACCGCACCGGCAATGCCGATGGCCGCCACTGTGGCGAGGGCAAGGGAAAGACGGCGGGAGCGAGACATGAGGGGCTGTGACTGGTCCTGAAAAAGGGTCGAACGATACGCTAGCAGAGCGCGGGGAGGGATGCGATGCGGCTTTGGCGATCAAGGCGCCCGCGTGCCCCGTATTTGAAACAGGGTCCGGGCACGAGCCACCCTCAGCCCAGGTGGGCGGCCACTTGGCGTTGATGCGGTGCCGATCTGTGCTCGAACAGGTAGATCCCCTGCCACGTCCCCAGCGCGAGCCGCCCCTGCGTGACCGGGATCGTCAGGGACACGGGCATCAGCGCCGCCTTGATGTGCGCGGGCATGTCGTCGGGACCTTCGTACGTGTGAGTCAGGTAGGCCATCGAGGGATGCGTGCTGGGTGGCACGAGCCGGTCAAAGAAGGCACGCAGATCCGTCTGCACCTCCGGGTCGGCATTCTCCTGGATCAGCAGGGAGGCCGAGGTGTGCCGGACGAACAGCGTCAGCAGGCCATCGCCCCCCTGCCCGGCCCAACGCGTCACGTCGCGGGTGAATTCGTAGAGGCCGGGGCCGGTTGTCGAAATCGTGAAGGTTGTCTGCACTGATTGTCTCTGTGGTTCTGAACGAGTCGTCCTAACCTTCCTTGCATCCACGTGAACGCGCCGCAACGGCAATGGACGTGGTGCCACAAGGGAGAGGATGAATGAACGATCATACGCCGCCACGCCGGATGACCGCCGAGGATTTCGACCAGGAACTGCTGGATCTTTACGACTTCTACGCACACGGGAAGATCTCGAAACGGGAATTCCTCGATGGTGCGGCCCGGTTCGCGGTGGGCGGTCTGACAGCCGCTGCCCTGCTGAACATGCTGTCTCCGAACTATGCGCTGGCGGAACAAGTGAGCTTCAACGACCCCGACATTCTGCCGGAATACGTCATGTACCCGTCCCCCAACGGGCACGGCGAGGTGCGCGGCTACCTCGTGACCCCGGCCGGAGCTGAAGGTCCTCTGCCTGCGGTCGTCGTCATTCACGAGAACCGCGGCCTGAACCCCTATATCGAGGACGTCGCGCGCCGTCTGGCAAAGGCCGGGTTCATCGCGCTTGCGCCGGATGGTCTGACCTCCGTCGGCGGCTATCCGGGCAATGACGCAGAGGGGCGAGAGCTGCAGCAGACGGTCGACAGCAGCAAGCTGATGAACGATTTCTTCGCGGCCTACGAATGGCTTGCCGCGCATGAGGCCACGACGGGAAAGGTCGGTTGCGTGGGGTTCTGCTATGGCGGCGGTGTCTGCAATGCCCTCGCAGTTGCCTATCCCGAACTGAACGCATCAGTGCCGTTTTACGGTCGTCAGGCGAGTGCGGCGGACGTGCCGAAGATCGAAGCGCCGCTCCTGCTGCACTATGCCGAGCTGGACGAACGCATCAACGAAGGCTGGCCGGAGTACGAGGCGGCGCTCAAGGAGCACGGCAAGACCTACACGGCACACATTTATCCGGGGGTCAACCACGGCTTCCACAACGATTCAACGCCGCGTTACGACGAGGCGGCTGCGGAACTGGCGTGGGAAAGAACGCTCGCCTTCTTCAACGAGCACCTGAGCTGAAAAAGTACTGAAAGCGAAAAGCGGACGCGCCGGGAGGTGGCGCGCCCGCCAAAGGGGCAATCAGACGTCCCGGACCACGCAGGCCACGCTGGGAAGACCATCGGCTGAGGAGGCCGGAAGCGGACGACCGCTGTCCGACACGATGGGCATCTGCGCCACTTGCGCGAGCGTTTCCTGGCAGCGGGCGAGTTCGTCGGGGGACACTTCGATCTCGATCACTTCCGGCTCGACGGGTGCAAGAAACTCGGTCGCGGCGAATGCGGCCGTGGCACTTGCGGTCAGGGCGAACAGGTAAACTGGCAGCTTGTTCATCTCTTTGCTCTCCTTCGTGTTGATAACTAGGAGACGCCGGAAATGGTTCCCGCTACGCTAAAGGTTTGCATTCGAAGCAAAGAATTTCCGGATTTTTCAATCGCATCGCATGGAAACCTGCGGCGGCGCACACGTTGATCCGATGAAAGACAAAAGGACACAAGACATGAGCAAGACACTTTTCATCACCGGCGCCTCTTCGGGGATCGGGGCCGCAACGGCGCGGGCTGCGGTGGAGCGCGGCTGGTCGGTCGGGCTGTTCGCCCGTTCCGAGGACAAGCTTTCGGCACTGGCGGATGAACTCGGGGATGCCGCACTTCCCCTGGTGGGCGATGCGACCTCGCTTGAAGAACAGCGCGCGGCAATCGGCAAGCTGGTGGACCGCTTCGGCGGTCTGAACGCGGCCTTCGCCAACGCGGGCACGGGTCTCTCCGCCGCCGGGACAGAGAAGGGCGACCCGGATGAGTGGGAAACGCTGGTGCAACTGAACGTGCTGGGTCTGCTGTGGACCGTCAAGGCGGCGACGCCGGCGCTGAAGTCCAGCAAGGGCCACATGCTGCTGACCGGATCCGCCGCCGGGCGAACGCACATCAAGGGATCGGTCTATGGCGCGTCGAAGTGGTTCGTGCATGGCTACGGCGGCAACCTCGCCGAGGAAATGCGCGAATGGGGCGGACGCTGCACGGTGATCGCACCGGGCATGGTGGATACGCCGTTCTTCGACGAGGCGAAGCCGGACAAGCTGAAGCCGGAGGACATTGCCGACGCGGTGGTGTTCGCACTGGAAGCCGATCCGCGCGCCTGCGTGCAGGAAGTCTTCGTGATGCCGACCGGCTGATCCCGAGGGCACTCCGCAAAGAAAAGACGCGCCCAGCAGCGGGCGCGTCTTTTTTTCAGGGTGCCCACTCGGGCGCGCAACTTGTCATGCAACTCAGTGGGCTGTCCGGACAGCCCAGGGCGTCAGGAAAAGATCCGGGCGCCCTGCTGGTCGATCATCTGCTTTGCCTTGGCGACGGAGGCTTCGCGCGCCTCGTCTGCGTCACGGATCACGTCCGCGCGGATCAGGCGATGCGTGCGGGTTTCGCCGTCCACATCCGCCTCGATGATCGCGCAGATGCGGAACCCGCCATCTTCCGACATCGGCTGCGGGATGATGCGAAAGCCTTCGTAGTCAATGGCTTCGGCGGCGGGCTTTGGAGCCTCGCCGCCGCCGAAGAGTTTCTTCCAGATGGACATGACCGCGCCTTACTGGTCGAGGAAGGAGCGCAGCTTGCGCGACCGCGACGGGTGCTTGAGCTTGCGCAGAGCCTTCGCCTCGATCTGGCGGATACGTTCCCGGGTCACACTGAACTGCTGGCCGACTTCTTCCAGCGTGTGGTCGGTGTTCATGCCGATGCCGAAGCGCATCCGCAGAACCCGCTCCTCGCGCGGGGTGAGGGACGACAGCACGCGGGTTGTGGTTTCCTTCAGGTTCTCCTGAATGGCGGAGTCCAGCGGCAGGATCGCGTTCTTGTCCTCGATGAAATCGCCGAGTTGGCTGTCTTCCTCGTCGCCGATGGGCGTTTCGAGAGAGATCGGCTCCTTGGCGATCTTCATCACCTTGCGGACCTTCTCGAGCGGCATCTGCAGCTTCTCGGCCAGCTCTTCCGGGGTCGGTTCGCGGCCGATCTCGTGCAGCATCTGACGGCCGGTACGGACCAGCTTATTGATCGTTTCGATCATGTGGACCGGGATACGGATCGTCCGCGCCTGGTCCGCGATGGACCGGGTGATCGCCTGACGGATCCACCAGGTCGCGTAGGTCGAGAACTTGTAGCCGCGGCGGTATTCGAACTTGTCCACGGCCTTCATCAGGCCGATGTTGCCTTCCTGGATGAGGTCGAGGAACTGCGGGCCACGGTTGGTGTACTTCTTGGCGATGGAGATCACGAGACGCAGGTTCGCCTCGACCATTTCCTTCTTCGCTTGCCGGGCCTCTTTCTCGCCTTTCTGCACCTGGTTCACGATGCGGCGGAATTCGGAGATATCCAGACCCACGTACTGACCGACCTGCGCCATGTCGGTGCGCAGCTCCTCCACCTTGTCGGCGGAGCGCTCGATGAACATCTGCCAGCCGCGCCCGGACTTCTCGGCCATGCGCTCAAGCCAGTTCGGATCGAGCTCGTGACCGCGATACTCGTCCACGAATTCGCGACGGTTGATGCGGGCCTGGTCGGCCAGCTTCACCATGGCTGAGTCGATGGACATGATGCGCTTGTTGATGCCGTAAAGCTGGTCAATCAGCGCTTCGATGCGGTTGTTGTGCAGGTGAAGGCCGTTCACCAGTTCGACGATCTCGCCGCGGAGCTTCTGGTAGGTCGCCTCGTCATCGGAGTCGAAGGAGCCGTCCTCGTTCAGGGTGGCCGAGATCCGGCTGTCCTGCATTTCGGCCAGTTGCTCGTAGTCGCGGGCGATGCGGTCGAGGGTTTCGAGAACGCGCGGCTTCAGCGCCGTCTCCATCGCGGCGAGCGACATGTTGGCCTGCTCGTCGTCGTCCTCGTCATCGTCGCGGCTGATCGGGTTGCCGTCGGCGTCGTATTCCGGTTCGTCCGATTTCTGCTGTGTGCCCGTCTCGACGTTGGACGCATCCACCACGGGTTCGTCCAGTTCACCGTCCTCGCCCATCTGGCCGGAGAAGGTGGTCTCGAGGTCGATCACATCACGCAGAAGGATGTCTTCGGACAGAAGTTCCTCGCGCCAGATGGTGATCGCCTGAAACGTCAGCGGGCTTTCGCAGAGCCCGAGGATCATCGTGTTGCGACCAGCCTCGATCCGCTTGGCGATGGCGATCTCGCCCTCGCGCGACAGCAGTTCGACGCTGCCCATCTCGCGCAGGTACATGCGCACCGGGTCGTCCGTGCGGTCGAGCTTTTCGGTCGTGCCAGATCCCAGCGCGACCTCGCCGCCGCGCTTGGCTTCGACAAGATCGGTCGAGCCCTTGCCGGACTCGTCTTCCTCGGCTTCCTCGTCGTCCTCGGTCACCTGGATGCCCATTTCCGAGAGCATCGACATGACGTCCTCGATCTGGTCCGAGGACACCTGATCCGGCGGCAGAACCTGGTTGAGCTGGTCGTAGGTGATGTATCCACGCTCGCGCGCTTCGGCGATCATCTTCTTGACCGCAGCCTGCGACATGTCGAGGCTGATCTCTTCTTCCTGGTCGTCGGATTTGGCGTCTTCGTTGTCCTTGGCTGCCATGCGGCTCTCCTGATCGAAGGGGAGGACGAATCACTGATTGACCGACTCAATAGCGTCTTTGAGTGATTCGGGAACCCGTCTACCCTTATTTCTTTACCTTTTTCTCACCGAAGTGACGTCATCCGCGCCCTTTTTCGAATCGAATCGTCGCGAGAAGCGAATCAAGGGCGCTCTTTTCTTCCCGGTCGATATGGGCGCCATTCGGCCCGATTTCGAAGTCCACCTCGTTGTCGTCTTTCAGCCGGCCGATCGCTGAACGCGCCCGCGCCGCCTCTGCAAGACGCCATGTCAGGGCTTCGTCGGCCAGATCGTCGAGGTCCTCCTCCGCCTCTCTCAGTTCGGCCTTCCAGCCATGGTACGCTTCAAGCTTCGCCAGCTCCTCCGCCACGGTCATCCGCGCGAGGTCCTTTGCACCTTGGGCACGGATACATGGAACCACCGCGATATGGCGCGCGGCGAGCAGGGTTTCAAGCCACTCGGAGCCGATCCTTTCCATCGCCGCCTCGGCTAGGTCGTCCGGACGGTCGGCCATGTCGAGCAGCACGTCCTTCAGGGCAGCTAGATCGGGGTCGCGGGGCGCAAGATTCTCCAGCTGGCCGTCGAACGCCTCTACAAGGGTAGGATGACGGTAGAGAATGGCCAGAACGATCTCCTGCCGCATGACGACTTCGGCATCCTCGCCGCCTGAAACCAGCATGGAGGCCTTGGCCGTCGGGCTGGGCGGTTCGGGCGCGTTCCACTTGCGGCGGCCCCGCGCGCCCTTCCCCTTGCCGGAAAAACCGCCCTTGAACTCACCTGAGTAGCCGCCGGAAAATCCCCCGCCGTTGCCATTGCTCCAGGGCGCGGCAGGCTGCGCGCCTGCCCGGTTGTAGAGCTTGTCCAGAAGCTCCCGCACCGCCTCGCCATAGTGGCGGCGCAGGGAGGGGTCCTTGATCTTCTGCAACCGTTCGCGCAGCGCCTTATCCAGTGCGGCCCGGCGTTCAGGGCTGTCAAAGGTGCGGCCCTCCGTCTCCTGCTGCCAGAGCAGGTCGACCATCGGCAACGCCGCGTCGAGGCAGGTCCGCACCGCATCCGGCCCGTCCGAGCGGATCAGGTCATCCGGGTCCTTGCCGTCGGGCATGAGCGCGAACCGCAGTCCCTTGCCCGCCTCCAGCAGCGGCAAGGCAATGTCGATCACGCGGTAAGCCGCGCGCAGTCCGGCCTTGTCCCCGTCGAGCGCGATGATCGGTTCCGGCGACAGCCGCCACATCGCGTGAAGCTGGTTCTCGGTGACCGCGGTGCCCAGAGGCGCGACAGAGCCCTGGAAACCCGCCTCGCTGAGCGCGATCACGTCCATGTAGCCCTCGGCCACGATCAGCGGTTGCCCCCTGCCCGTCGCCTCCCGCGCGGAGCGCAGATTGTAGAGGTTGCGGGACTTGTCGAACAGCTCCGTCTCGGGCGAGTTCAGGTACTTGGCGTTGTCATCCGGGTCCATCGCCCGGCCGCCAAAGGCGATGCATCGGCCGCGGGCGTCGCGGATCGGGAACATGATGCGGTTGCGGAAGACATCGTAGGGCTCGCGCCCCTTGTCGGACGTCTTCGAGAGGCCGCAGGCCACGAGGTGTTCGACGGAGACACCCTTGCCGGTGAGCGCAAGTCGCAGGTTGTCCCATCCGGCGGGCGCGAAACCGATCTCGAACCGCTCCTGCGCGCCTGTATCCAGCCCGCGCCGGGACAGATACGCGCGGGCGTCGGTGGCCGCCTGTGTCTTCAGCTGGAACCGGAAGAACTGGACCGCCTGCTCCATGACCTCGCCCAGCACGGTGCGGCGGTCGGCTTTCTGCTTGGCCTGCGGGTCGCGGGCGGGCATTTCCATCCCGGCTTCGGTGGCGAGAATCTCGATCGCCTCCATAAAGCCGACGTTCTCCGTCTTCTGCACGAAGGAGATGGCGTCGCCCTTCTCGTGACAGCCGAAACAGTAGTAATACCCTTTCCGGTCATCGACATGGAAAGAAGCGGTCTTTTCATGGTGGAACGGGCACGGCGCCCACAAGTCGCCCTTGCCGGGTTGCGACTTGCGCTTGTCCCACAGCACCTTGCGCCCCACCACATCGGCAAGGCTCAGGCGGTTGCGGATTTCATCGAGGAAACCGGTCGGCAGACTCATGCGAGGCAGTATCCTCCGGCGGCGGGGCGATTCTCAAGGTGCCATGACAGCGATCATGACACCGGCGGCCGGAAGTGGTGTCCGGTCTTACTTGTCCAGAAGCTCGCACTGTTCGCGCGCCGCCTGACCGACCGCAGGGGTCAGCATGTTGGCAGGCAGCGTGAACACGAAGTCGGCAAGCTGGTCGGCGGCCTTGCGCTCCATCTCGGCGCGCAGGGCCGTGCGCACGTCGGCCTTGGACCGGCCATTGACGCGGCTGTCCACGGCCAGCTTGAACCAGGCTTCGGTCTGCGCACATTTTTCGAGATCGCCCTGCGCCACGACGGGTGTGGCAGCGATGGCGAAAAGAAGGGCATAAAGCGCTTTGCGCATGTCGGGCGTCTCCGCAGGCAGTTTGGAGTGGTTCTAGCCCGCCTCCCCCCGGGCGGCAACGCCTGCCATGGCGTCGGCAATTTCGTGCCAAAGGTTCCGGGCCATCGACCGGAAGGCCATGACCCTGTAGCCGCCTTCCACGCGGTGGATCAGGACGTTCATGTGGCCGCAGAGGGTCCGCGCCGTGGCATCCTCCGGGAAGGCGTTCGGGCGCAGGTCGACGGGCACCAGCCGGGCCAGAACGTCCTCTGCCCCCTCCCCCGTCAGGTCGAGCATGACCCATGCATCGGACTGGTCCGTCACCGCCGCATGAGCCTCCAGATCCGGAACGGGATCGGCACCGATCAGGAAGAAGGTGTCGCGCCCGGCCCAGATGCAAGGTCCCGACCTGCGGTTCGGCGCGGGCAGTTCGCAGCCATGAACTGCCTCCAACGCCCTGGACAGCGCCGCGCGCGCGCCCGGTTTCGGCATCAGCGCGGTGACACGGGTCATCGGTGCCTCCGACAGGGTGAACCGCCCCTTCTTCAGCGGGCCCAGCCCTTCGGCGGGGGATCTGGCATTCAGGTCAACCACGCAAGCGCCCTCCTTCCGGGTCGAAGGCCACGGGTTCGGTCACTTCGCATAGCGCGGTCACGCCCCTGAGGTGATCGACCAGCTTGACCGTTTCGCCGTGCCGGGCGCGGCCGTTCCTCAGGAACCCAAGCGCCCGTGTCTCGCCCAGGGTCGGCGAGAAACACGTCGAGGTGACATAGCCCTGATCATGGGCCCTGACCGGATCGGCCTCCCTGTCGAACAGGTGTGCGCCCGCCGGGATCAGTTTCACCTCGCCCGCCGGGCGCAGGCCCACCATCTCCTCGCGGTCCTCCATCAGGCCGGGCCGCGCCGCCAACACCTTGCCGATGCAGTCCTTCCCGGACGCGATCATCCGCTGCATCCCGATGTCGAAGGCGGTAGTCCGCCCGTGGATCTCCGCATGGGTGATGTGCCCCTTCTCGATCCGCAAGACGTTCAGCGCCTCCATCCCGTAGGCCCCGCCGTCCAGCGCCTCGGCCCGGGCCAGCAACTCGTCGAAAAGCGCCGCGCCATAGCGGGCCGGGATCGCCAGTTCATAGGCGTGCTCGCCCGAGAAGGAGATCCGGAACAGGCGCGCCGCCTGCCCGCCTATGGTCACCGGGCGGTTTGCCATGAACGGCACGCTCTCGTTGTCGATCGGCCCATCGAGGAGGCCGTTCAGGAGGTCCCGCGACTTCGGCCCGGCGATGGCGAACTGCGCCCAATGCTCCGTGACGGAGATGAAGCGCACGTCCCAGCCCTGGCAGTACGCCTGTTTCACCCAGTCGAGGTGGCGCATGACCTGCCCCGCGGCAGCGGTGGTCGTGGTCATCAGCCAGCGGTCGTCGGAGAGCCGCGCGGTGGTGCCGTCGTCCATCACGTGCCCGTCCTCGCGCAGCATCAGGCCATAGCGCGTGCGGCCCGGCACCAGAGAGGAGAAGGTGTTGGTGTAGACGAGATCGAGGAACCGCGGCACGTCCGCCCCCTGAAGCTCGATCTTGCCAAGCGTGGAAACGTCGCAGACGCCGACATGGGTCCGGACCATCAGGACCTCTCGGTCGCAGCTCTGACGCCACGAGGTCTCGCCCTCCTTCGGGAAATAGGACGGACGATACCAGAGCCCAGCCTCGATCATCGGTGCCTTCAAGGCGAGGCTCGCGTCATGGGACGTCGTGAAGCGCTGCGGCGCCAGTCCCTTGCCCGCTCCGCCGGCGCCAAGCGTGGCGATGGCGATGGGGGAATACGGCGGCCTGAAGGTGGTCGTGCCGGTCTCCGGGATATCGCGGCCGGTGGCGTCGGCAAGGATCGCCAGCGCCGACACGTTCGACGACTTCCCCTGATCTGTCGCCATGCCTTGCGTCGTATAGCGCTTCATGTGCTCGACCGAGGCATAGTTTTCCGCGGCGGCGCGTCTGACGTCCTTCACCGTCACGTCGTTCTGAAGATCGAGCCAGGCGCGCCCCTTTCCCGGTACGGTCCACAGGCGGCGGATCGAGAACGGCGCATCCTCGGCCCGGGGGACCTCCACCTTTGCCGAGAGGCCCAGCTCGGTGGCGACGGCGCGCCCGACCTCCGCGCCTTCGGCAAGGCAGGCCTGGGTGGAGAAGGCTCCGTTCGCGGCACCCGCGACCGCAAGGCCCGGAACGTGGGTCGCAGGCGGCAAGAAAGCCACAATGTCGTCGCGCCAGACGGGCCGCGCGCCGGTGTGGCAGGTCAGGTGGATCGCCGGGTTCCAGCCGCCGGACACGCCCAAGGCATCCACCTGCAGATCGTCCCGCCGGCCGTCCGGGGCACGCAGGGTGATGCCGGTCAGGTGCTTGCGGCCATGGGTGCCACAGACCTGCCATCCCGGATAGAACGGCACATCGCCCGCGCGGTTCTGTGCATCGTGGCGGCTATCGACCAGCGCCACGACGTGCAGCCCTGCGGCGGCCAGATCGCGTGCCGTGCGATGCGCGTCGTCGTTGTTGCCGAAAACCGCCACGCGGCCGCCGGGCACGGTGCCGTAGCGGTTGAGGTAGCCCCGCAGAGCAGAGGCCAGCATCACGCCCGGCCGGTCGTTGTCGCGGAACGCGATGGGCCGCTCCAGCGCGCCGCCCGCCAGCACGGCGCGTTTCGCAGCGATCCGCCAGAAACATTCGCGCGGCAGCGCGCCCGGATTGGAGATGTGAGAGGACACCCGCTCGACCGCGCCGTAGGTGCCGCCGTCATAGGCGCCCGTCACCGTCGTACGCGTCATCAGCCGGACGTTCGGCAGGTCCTGCAGCGCCCGGACCTCCGCCTCTGCCCAAAGGTGCGCGGGCTGGCCCTCGATCTCCTCGACCTCCGCCAGAAGCCGCCCCCCGAAGGAGGGACCCTCGTCCGCGAGGATCACATCCGCCCCGGCGGAGGCTGCGGCGCGGGCGGCCATCAGGCCAGCCGGGCCACCCCCGATCACAAGCACGTCGCAGAAGGCAAAAGCCTTCTCTGCCCGGTCCGGATCGGGCGCCCCCGACAGCGCCCCCAGTCCCGCCGCGCGGCGGATCGCAGGCTCGTAGAGCTTCTCCCAAAACGTTTTCGGCCACATGAAGGTCTTGTAGTAGAAACCCGCCCCGAGGAACGGCGCGAACAGGTCGTTGACCGCCAGAAGGTCCAGCGACAGCGACGGCCAGCGGTTCTGGCTCACCGCATCAAGGCCTTCGAACAGCTCCTGCGCCGTGGCGCGCGTGTTCGGGTCCGCACCGGCGCCACGCCCCACCGTCACCAGAGCATTGGGTTCCGCCGAGGTGTCGGTGAACAATCCGCGCGGGCGGTGGTACTTGAAGCTCCGGCCCAGCAGGTGCACGTCCTCCGCCATCAGCGCGGAAGCCAGCGTATCGCCCTCGAACCCGCTGTAAGCCTGCCCGTCGAAGGTAAACCCGAGCGGCCTGTCCCGGTTCACACGGCCCTTGCCTTCAATCCGCATCCTGAGGCTCCACCAGCGAGACGGCATGGATTTCGTGCGTTACAGTATCACGTTCAACGACCAGCCACGCCGTGCACCCTGCCTCGTGGTACCAGAGGTCTCGGGTCAGCCCGGCCGGGTTGTCGCGCAGGTGAAGCCAGTCCGACCACGCCTGTGAATCCCCCCCGGAGGGGCGTTCCAGCATCGAGGCCGCGCCCTGGTACGTGAATTCCCGGCGATCACGTTCGCCGCACAACGGACAGGTCAGGCGCATCCGGTCATATCCCCGATCAGGTGGCGTCCGGGACGCCGTTGCATCGGTCGGGCGTGCAGTGCCGCGCTTCCCGAACCATGCCATGTCTTGCCGATACCCAAGGTCACGCTCTCCATCCGGGTCAATGCAGGTTGTGCTGCGCGCCGGTGCCTTCTTCGTCCATCAGGCCGCGGCCCGTGGCGAAGCGGCCCAGCCGGAAACGCGCCGCCGGAGCGTGGTGCCGTCCCGTCGCGATCAGGTGTGCGAAGGAAAAGCCCGATCCCGGCACGGCCTTGAACCCGCCGTAACACCAGCCGCAATTGAGGAAGAGCCCCTCCACCCCGGTCCGGTCGATGATCGGCGAGCCGTCGGGCGACATGTCCATGATCCCGCTCCAGGACCGCAGGACCCGCGCCTTGCCGATCATCGGCATCAGCGCCATCCCCGCCTCCATCACATGCTCGACCATCGGCAGGTTTCCCCGCGCCGCGTAGGAGGCGTAGAAATCGAGGTCGCCGCCGAACACCAGCCCACCCTTGTCGGATTGCGATATGTAGAAATGCCCCATGCCGAAGGTCACCACGTGATCGAGGCAGGGCTTCAGCCCCTCTGTCACGAAGGCCTGCAAGACGTGGCTCTCGATCGGCAGGCGCATCCCTGCCATGGCCGCCACCTGCGAGGACCGGCCCGCGACCACGATGCCGACCTTTTTCGCCCGGACCGCCCCGCGCGAGGTCTGGACGCCGCGGACCCGGCCATTCTCGATGTCGATGCCCGTGACCTCGCAGTTCTGGATCAGGTCGACACCCCGCATGTCAGCGCCCCGGGCATAGCCCCAGGCGACCGCGTCGTGGCGCGCGGTGCCGCCCCGCCCGTGCCAGAGCCCGCCGTAGATCGGGAAGCGCGCGTTGTCGAAATCGAGGAACGGGACCTTCTCGCGCACCTGCTCTCGCGTCAGAAGCTCGGCGTCATCGCCCTGGTTGCGCATGGCGTTGCCGCGCCGGGCGAAGGCGTCGCGCTGACCATCGGAATGGCACAGGTTCAGCACGCCGCGCTGGCTCATCATCGTGTTGAAGTTCAGCTCCTGCTCCATCCCCTCCCAGAGCTTCAGGGAATGGGAATAGAACTCGGAATTGCCCGGCAGCCCGTAGTTCGCCCGCACGATGGTGGTGTTGCGCCCGACGTTGCCCCCGCCGAGATAGCCCTTCTCGAGCACCGCCACGTTTGTCAGCCCGTGCTCCTTGGCCAGGTAGAACGCCGTGGCCAGGCCATGGCCGCCCCCGCCGATGATGACGATATCGTATTCGGGCTTCGGATCGGGGGCGCGCCAGTGGGGCCGCCATCCGCGGTTGCCGGTCAGCCCCTCCTTCAGAATGCGCCAGCCCGAAAAACCCATGTCTGTCTCCCCGCCGCGGTGGATACCGTCGCGGCAGTCAAGCAGCGCCCGGCGGGAGTATCAATGCGTCGCACGAGAAATCCGAGAGTTTTCCACCGGATAAAGGCGCCTTGGCGACCTTCGCAGGCAAGGCGTGGCAGGCCAGCCGGTCCCGGCACGGATGGTGGGGCGGGGCTGTGCGCCGCCGCGCCCGGGATCAGCCGTCCGACCAGACGATCTGGGGGGCGAAACGCGGCCGGGTGAACCCGTAGGTATAGAACAGGTCTGCCTCGTTCAGGACCGGCAGTTCGAATGGCGGCGCGTATTGCGTTTCCGTCTCGACCATGATGACGCGCTCGTTGTGCAGCAGCGTCGGCAGGCGGTCGGTCAGGTTGACCAGATCCTCGGTGCGCATTTCGCTGAAGACACCGCGGGTCTGCGACCAGTCGCGGATATAGGCGCCTTGATTGGCATCGTAGCGCACCTGCGTCACACGCAGCGAATACGGCCCCTCGGACAGCGTCAGGAACTCCAGCAGGTCGAGCATGCCGTCGAGGTAGGCGCCGTCGATGGCCGATGTCTCACGCGAGATGGCGTCCGAGATCGTGTAGGCCGCCTTGGTGTTCAGGCTTTTCTGACGGAAGGCATCGTGCAGCGAGAACATGCTGGCCAGCACCATCAGCAACAGCGGCAGCCAGATCAGCGTCTCTATGGTGACGTTGCCATTCTCGTTGCCGGCGAAGCGGCGCAGCTTTTGCAGCATCGGCGTGGTCATGGCGGTTACCTCGGTTCCTGCACGAAGGCGGAATTGACGATCATCTGCGCGTAGCCTTCGGTATCCAGATTGAGTTCCTTGCCGAAGCCGGTGGTCGGCATCATGGGCTTGTACTTGAGGCACGCCCGCATCAGCATCAGGTCGTTGTCCTTGCCGTGCACGAAGTTGCGCACCGGACGCGGATCTTCCTGCGCATTCCGGCAATCCGGGTTCGGCTCCATCATGGTGACGTTGCGCGGATCGACCTCCACCATCTCTAGCATGAGGTTGTTCTGGCAGTCGTCGATGATCACCGCCTGGTCGCAGATGCTCAGGCGCACCTGTTCGTAGGTCGGGATTTCCCCGGTCGACAGGCGGATCTCGCGGACCACCCGGTCCACGCTGCGCTCCAGCATCGCGTGACGCAGGTTCATGTAGGCGATCTCCACCCCGGCCGCGAGGACAAGGAAGAAGATCGAGAAGTAGAAGGCGAATTCCAGGGTGGAGTTGCCGTTCTCTTCGCGGCAGAAGCGGCCAGCAAACCGGCCAAGGCGGGATGTCCGGGCAAACGAATTCATTGGATCAGCCTCAGATTGTTGATTTGCCGGGCGATGGTGTCGAACGTGTCGAAGATCTGGTCGCCCGTGACGTGGAAGAAGTGGCTGGCAGACGAGGCGCAATAGGCGAGTTCGTTGGCCGCGGCGGTGTCTGTCTCGAAGGCGATGGCAAAGATCGTCACGCCCTTCGCATTGGCCAGGTCGCACTGCGCATGCAGATTTGCGACGTTGGTTGGCGCGTCCGAGAGGTTGTAGGACTTCCCTGCCCCCTGATCGACCAGAACGGTGTCGCCGTTCCTCGGGTTCTTCGCGTCGGTGGGGCGCCACTGGTCCGTGGTCTGGCCGTCCGTCATCAGGATGATGTACTTCTCGGTCTCCGGGTCCTCCCAGGCAATCGGGCGGCCTTCGAACCGGGCGTCCACCTTGCCTGCAGCGATCAGCTCGGACAGGGCCGGCTGGTTGGCTGGATCGAGCAGCGCGAGGCCGTACTTCATCCCGTACTGCAGGCCCGTACCATCATGCAGGCGCATGCCGTTGATGAAGTTCTTCAGGCCGGTGCGGTCCGCGGAATAGTACTGGATCGCCATCTCCTCGCTCGGGCACCAGCCCCAGTCCATGGTCGGTTCGTCGAAGGCCCAGTAGTTGAAGTGCGGCACGTAGTCGGTCGACGTCGGCATCGCCGTGGTCAGGAATTCGTCGCTGTAGATCTCGACGCAGGAGGACGGCATGTTGACGTTGGTTTCCTCGGCCGGCGGGGTCTCGGTGCCGGGGTCCGTCGTCGGGTCCGGTTCGGGCGCGGGGGCCGGTTCCGGGTTCGGCGAGACATATTCCGGCTCGAAGCTTGCCCAGTCGACCCAGAAATAGGGCATGGAGTACCCGGGGAGCTTGTGATCCTTGGTGTTGTTCAAGGTCGGACCAATGTCCGATTCAGGACCGTTGAGGTCGCCCTTGACCTGGAAGTAATTCGTCTTGGACCCCGGCCCCTTTATGGACATCCCGAGGAACTGGGACGGATCGGTCAGGCTGCCGTCATAGTAGTACAGCGCCGCGACCGCGCCCTTGTAGAAGTCATCCATGTCCTTCGGCGCGCTGTCCGGGAAGTACGTGATGCGGTGGGCAACGTTGTAGATGTCGTCGCCATCGGTATCGAAGTAGAACACCACGTTGGTGATCGTGTGCGACCACGGCGGGAAGTAGTCCTCCACCGGGGCGGTCACCACGGGGTCGGTGGTCGTGGGATCGCTCGTCGTCGTATCGGTGGCGCCATCCGTGCAGGACGGGTCAGCCGCACCTTCGTCGGCGTTCTCGGCGTTGTTGTTGCACAAGGAGCCGCCCGGCGCGTCCTGGTCGCCGTTGCCCCAGCCGTTGTTGTCGTGTTTGATCTTGGGCCGCTCGCCGCGGAAGTAGTCGAACAGGATGTCGCCCGGGTTCACCTGCCCCGCAAAGGGCACGACGTTCAGCGTGGTCACGCCGTTCGAATCGTCGGTCATCACCTTGTCGACGAAAGCCTCGGCCGCCGGCTTCAGCTTGTCCATGCGGCTGTTCCAGCGCATCGACCCGGAAACGTCGAGCACGAGCGAGATTTCCACGTTGGAGATCTTTTCTTCCGCGGTGGCGAGGGCCGCCGCGGTCAGCGTGTCGATGCCGCTCATCCGGAGGAAGAATGTGTTGATGTCCGTGCTGCCGGACGCCGTGACGGTCCTGTAGTTGACGCCCTCCTCGGGCGTGACACTGTCCAGCGTCGCGGCGATCCCGGCTTTCTCGAGGTAGTCCCGGACAACCGTTTCGGAGTCCTGCATCTGGTCGAGGTCGGCAGCCGCAAGGACCGCGCGGTCCAGCGTGGATTGCATGACGGTGCGTGTGGCCTCAAACCTCATGATGTCCACCGATGCACCGGTGACCGTAAAGATCAGCAGCAATATGAAGACCGAGAAGATCGTCATATTCCCGGATTCGTCGCGGATCAGGCGTTGAAGCAGCGTATTCAGGCAGTTTGGCAGTGTCATTCGTCTTCTCCAACCGCGTAGGGTGTTCACGGCTTCGAGAATACTTGACCGGGCAATCGGGCCTATTTGCGACGATTTTAGGGTTTGTTAACCAGAATGAGGCGGTCGATGACATACTCCATATTCCTTTAGTATAGGATGCGACTATACCAGTCACTGGATCAACCTCAGATTGTTGATCTGACGCGCGATGGTATCGAAGGCGTCGATGATCTCCGTTCCCTGGACATGGAAGAAATGGCTCTCTGACGAGGCGCACAACCGCAGTTCGTCCGCATCCGCATCTGTCGTCTCGAAAGCGACGGCGAAGACGGTGACACCAAGGTCGCGGGCGAGCTGGCACTGAGTGTGCAGGTTGTCGAGGCTGTTGCCCCGCGTCGAGACAGTCGTAAAGGTCCCGATGCCCTGCGTCTCGAGCTCCGTCTCGCCGTTGACCGGGGCGAAGGGATCGAGCGGGCGATACTGGTCCGTCACCGCGCCGTCGCTCATCACGACAATGAACTTCTCCGTCTCCTCGTCCTCCCAAGCGATGGGGCGCCCGAGGAAGCGGCTGTCGACCAGCCCGGCGGCCACGAGTTCCGTCACCGCGCTGCCGGTCGCGGGATCGAGCAGCGCGAGCGCATACTTCAACCCGTACTGGATGCCCGTTCCGTCGTGCATGCGCATATTGTCTATGAATGCGGACAGCGTGGCGGCGTCGTCAGAGTAATACTGGATCGCCGTGTCCTCTCCCGGACACCAGCCCCAGTCCATCACCTCGCGGACGTAGGGCCAGAACATGAAGTGCGGCACGTAGTTGTCGGACTGCGGAAGATCGGTGTTGGCGAACTCCGCGTCGTAGATCTCCACGCAGGACGATGGCATGTTGACGTTGACTGCCTCGACCGGCGCCACCGGAGCCACGTAAGACGCCGCCCACGCTGCGAAATCGATGACGGCATAGTCGATCTCCTCGCCCGGGACCTTGCCGTTGTTCTTGGTCGGGCCGATGTCGCTGAACGGGCCGTTGCCGTCGCCCTTCACCTGGAAATAGCGGTTCTTCTCCTGCCCGCCCTTGAGCGAGATGCCGAGAAACTGGTCCGGGTGCATCAGCAGCGGATCGCGGTCGATCAGGTACGCCACGACACCCTGGTAGATATCGTCGATGTCGCGGGTCGAGCCGTCCGGGAAGTTTATGATCTTGTGCGCCCGGTCGTAGATGTCGTCGCCGTTGGTGTCGAAGTAGACGACGATGTTGGCGATCGGCTGGGGCCAGGGCGAAAAGTAGCCGCCGGTGTCCGTGGCGGTCGTGCCGGTGCCGTCGGCACAGGACGGGTCGATGGCCCCCTCGTCTGCGTTCTCCGCGTTGTTGGTGCACAGCGAGCCGCCCGGAGCGTCCTGATCGCCGTTGCCCCAGCCGTTGTTGCCCTGCTGGATCTTCGGCCGCACGCCCCGGAAGTAGTCGAACATCACGTCGCCCGGGTTCACCTGCCCGGCGAAGGGGATCAGGTTCAGGGTGGTGACGCCGGCGCTGTCCTCGGTCAGGACCTTCGACACGAAGTCCTTGGCGGCGGTGCGCGCATTGGTGATGCGGTTGTTCCAGCGCATCGACCCGGAGATGTCCATCACCAGCGAAATCTCGACGTTGGCGATCCGCTCTTCCGCGGTCGAGGCCGCGATCACAGGCAGGGTCTGCCACCCCGACATGCGCAGGAAATAGGTGTCGAGGATCAGGCCCGCATCCGCAGCGACCGTCCGGTCGTTCAGACCGGGGGTGGCGATGACGTCGGTCAGGTGTTCCGCCAGGCCCGCCTTGGTCACGTAGTCGTTCACCACCGCAACCGGGTCCTGCTGCTGGTCGAGATCGGCGGCCGCCAGCACCGCACGGTCGAGTGCCGCCTGAAGCCGTGCCCGCGTCGCTTCCTGGTACATGATGTCGACCGAAGCCCCGGTGATCGCCAGGATAAGGACCATCATGAAGGTCGAGAAGATGGTCATGGTGCCTTCCTCGTCCCCAGCGAGGTCGGCGATGAAGTGGGTGAGCCTTTTCATGCCCGGGGTCTCCTGTCCGTCTGCCAAGGTCTGTGCCCTGGCGGGTGATGACCCCGTTCTCGGGTAAGATTCGGTCAAGGCTCCGGTCAGGAATGGGGCACCGAAGCGGACTTCGCCGCGCATTTTAGAAGAAGGCGCGCGATCGTCGTCCATGCCCACGTGACAAACGGCGAGACCCGGCGAGTCTGCGCCGCGACCTTTGAAAGTGGGAAAGCAGCATTGGCAGGTCCCGCAAATCGCGGGCAAGCGCAGACTCGCTAGGGTGGCTCGACGACCGGACTCTAATCAAGGACCGGACGAAAGCGCGCAGGACGGGGGTCTGCGCGTTCGCTTGCCGTCAGCCCGCGCCTACGGCCCAAAGCCATAGCGGACCCGGGCCTGCCAGCCCGGGGTTCCGTATGTGTGATGCGGGACCTGCGCCGGTCCCGCAATGTCTCAAGACCCTGTCAGATGCCCTTCGCCGCGTAACTCCGCGCCACCCGGTCGATAGCGGTGATGTAGGCCGCCGTGCGCAGGTCGTGGACATCGTCGCGCGTGTGCCAGACCTCCTGCATGGACTGATAGGCCACCCGCATTGTGTCATCGAGGCCAGAGCGCACCAGTTCCAGCTCGTCGGCGCCCCGCAGGTACTTCTCGCGGAACAGCGGCGACAGGGACCACGTGGAGCCCATCGCCGAGTCCAGACGGTCCAGCTCGTCGAGGATCAGGGCGTGGCGCGCCTCCTCCTGCCGCCTCTGCATGCGGCCGAAGCGGATGTGCGAGAGGTTCTTGACCCATTCGAAGTACGACACGGTGACCCCGCCCGCGTTGGCATAGAGGTCGGGGATGATGACCACGCCGCGCCGGCGCAGGATGTCGTCGGCACCGGCGGTCACCGGCCCGTTGGCCGCTTCGATGATCAGACGCGCACGGATGCGCTCGGCATTGTCGGTGTTGATCACACCCTCGACAGCGGCGGGGATGAGGATGTCGCACTCCTCTTCCATCACCTTCTCGCCGTCGGCGATGGCGTTCGCCTCGTGGTAGCCGCTGACACCGCCATGTCGGCATATCCATTCGTGAACCGCGTCGACGTTCAGGCCTTCAGGGTCGTAAAGCGCGCCGTCGTGCTCCACGATGCCGATGATCAGGGCGTCGTCTTCCTCTCTCAGGAACTTCGCGGCGTGGTAGCCGACGTTGCCGAGGCCCTGCACGATGACCCGCTTGCCCGCAAGGCGGCCCGACAGACCGGCTGTGGCCAGGTCCTTCGGATGACGGAAGAACTCGCGCAGTGCGTACTGGACACCGCGCCCGGTCGCTTCCACCCGGCCCTCGATCCCGCCCGCGGACAGCGGCTTGCCGGTCACGCAGGCCTGGGAGTCGATGTCGGTCGTGTGCATCCGCGCGTATTGATCCGCGATCCACGCCATCTCCCGCTCCGACGTGCCCATGTCCGGCGCAGGCACGTTCTGGGAAGGATTGATCAGGTCGCGCTTGATCAGCTCATAGGCGAAACGGCGGGTGATCTTCTCCAGCTCTTCGGCGTCGTAGCGGCGCGGGTCGATCCGCAGCCCGCCCTTCGAGCCGCCGAACGGCGCCTCCACCAGCGCACATTTGTAGGTCATCAGCGCGGCAAGCGCCTCCACCTCGTCCTGATTGACCGTGGAGGCGTACCTTATCCCGCCCTTGACCGGCTCCATGTGCTCCGAGTGGACGGAGCGGTAGCCGGTAAAGGTCTCGATCTTGCCGCGCAGCCGCACGCCGAAGCGCACGGTATAGGTGGCGTTGCAGACGCGGATCTTTTCCTCCAGCCCCGGCGGCAGGTCCATCAGCGCCACGGCGCGGTTGTACATGAGATCCACTGACTCACGGAATGTCGGTTCTGCTGTCATGCCGCCTCTCCCGGAATGGTCGTTTCACCCCTTATTGGGGAGACAGGGTGGGATCACAATGCCCGTGGCGTGCCAGACTGTGTCGGGATGATTCAGATTTGCACACTTATGACGCGAATGCAGGACAACCTTGACGCTACCTTGCGTCGCCATCGTAGCCCAGTGCGAAACAACGGCATCGGCAGGGGCGCTTTGTCCCCGAAACCCCTTAAAAGTATAGATAATCGCATTTTAATTGGCCCAAATTTAGCCATCTTGGAACGGCATAAAAACGGCGTCCGAAAGGACAGACATTGTTCTATTCCCACCGGCTGCAAGGCCGTTTTCCAAGGTGCCCGTGATGCAGACGAAGAGATACAGGAACACGTCCAATCCCGCCATGTCGCACTCTGCGACGGAAGGCTGGCTGGGCCGCTTCCGGGCGGACACGTCCGGGAGCATGTCCTATGTCGCTCTGGCAGGCTCACTCGTCATGATGGTCTTCGGCGGCATCGGCATCGACATGATGCACGCCGAACTGAAGCGCAGCCAGGTGCAGAATACGCTCGACCGCGCCGTTCTCGCCGCAGCGAACCTCAGCAACACCCGCGATCCGCAGACCGTGGTCGAGGATTACTTCCGCGCCATGAAGCTGGAGGACACGCTGGGCGACGTCCAGACCGGCGACTCCCTCGGTGCAAAGCGTGTCCGGGCCGAAGGCAACGGCACCATCAACTCCCATTTCCTCGGCCTGATCGGCATCGACCAGCTTGATGTGCATGGCGCCGCCACTGCCGAGAACGCCACCGCACCGCTGGAAATCTCGCTGGTGCTGGACGTCTCCGGGTCCATGCAGGGCCAGAAGATCAAGGATCTGAAGGAAGCCGCAAAGACCTTCGTGCACGCGGTTCTGGGAGAAGGCGGCGACAACAGCCGCGTGACCGTCTCGCTGATCCCCTACAACGCGACGGTGAACCTGGGCGACGACCTGTCGGAACGGTTCAACCTCGACCGCTGGCACAACTATTCCTCCTGCGCGATATTCGACGCGTCGGACTACAGCTCCCTGTCCATCGACCCCGATTCAGGTCTGGAGCAGCTTGCCCACTTCGACCCCTTCGACGGCAACGCACCTGACCTGACAGACCCCTGGTGCGCCGCGGGCAACGACCTTGCGATCGTGCCGCACAGCTCCGATCCCGACTACCTCTCGGCCGTGATCGACAGCTTCGAGGCGCAGGGCAACACCGCCATCGACCTCGGGATGAAGTGGGGCCTCGCGCTGCTCGACCCTGCGGCCCGTCCGGTCATCGGCGACATGCAGGCCGACGGGCTCGTCCCGTCCTCCGCCCGTTATCGACCCTCGGACTACGGCACGCAGACGATGAAGTTCGTCGTCGTCATGACCGACGGCGAGAACACGCAGGAATACAACCTGAAGTCATGGATGCTGAACCCGACCGCCCTGTCGAACGTCTGGGTGGACGATCACGGCACGCCCGGCAAGGGCGACGACCGCTACTCGATCCGGGTCAAGGACAACTACGGCGACTCGAACGATGTCTTCTTCTGGCCGCACGCAAGCTCCTACCGCTACAAGAACGGCCCCTACAGCTGGGTGACCGGAACGGCCGCGCAGATGGTCAACGGCGTGGCGGTGGTCGGCGGCGACTCCGAGACGACGAAGGCCAAGTGCTCCAGCTACAAGGGGGCGGGCCACAACGCGGGGCAGGAAACGCTGATCGAGAACGTCCTCGGGGTGGATTACGGAACGCTGGACCTCGACGGTGACGGCATCGTCGGCGCCGAGGACGACTGCACCAGCTACCCGCCCGTCCGCCTGACCTGGCAAGAGCTCTTCGGCAACGTGAAGACGACCTGGTACGCGAACTCGTGGTACTGGCAGGCCTATGTCGATGGCCGGGTCAGCTACAACGACTACTACAACGCGTATTACTCGTGGGAAACCATCGTGAACGCGTCGCAGGCCAACACCAACCTCTCGACGATCTGCGCCAAGGCAAAGCAGCAGGACGTGACCATTTTCACCATCGGCGTCGAGGCGCCGCAGGCCGGGCTGGCCGCCATGCGCAACTGCGCGTCGTCGGCATCGCATTACTACAACGTGGACAGCAGCCAGCTGGTGGACACCTTCCGCTCGATCTCTGACGTGGTTGTGGAACTGCGCCTGACCGAATGACCCCACGGCCGGTGCTTCGCCACCGGCCTCTCCCTGAATGACCCCAATCGCGGGACTGCCCCTGGGCAACCCGTACCTGTACCTTAATCGAGGCCAAGCCCATGTTTCGCCCCCAGTTCTCTTTCCTGCGCCGGTTTCGCGCCGGCGACGATGGCTCGATGGTCGTGCCCATCGCCCTGTGGATGCCGATCTTCCTGCTCCTCATCATTTCGTCGATCGAGCTCGGCACCATCACGGTCCGCAGCACCGTCCTTGAGCGGGCGCTCGACCAGACCGTGCGGGACGTGAAGCTGGGCACCGGCCCCAACACGCACGCACAGATGAAAGAGGCGATCTGCAACCGGGCCCAGATCCTGCCCAGCTGCATGGAGACGCTGCACCTCGAGATGGTGGTGCTGGATGTCCGAGACTGGACCGATCCGCCGGAAGGCGTCGACTGCTACGACAACTCGCTGCCCGTCACGCCGCAGCGCAATTTCCAGAACGGCAAGGGCGGAGAGATGATGTTCCTGCGCGCCTGCTACAAGTTCAAGCCGCTGACCCTGATCAGCTCCTTCAACGCAGCCCTGCCGAAAGACGATGCCGGTTACGTGGGCCTCGTCGCCATGAACGCCTTCGTGAACGAACCCAGCTGAGGAGAGATGCACATGTTCCGTTCCATACTCCCCGCCCCGCTGAGACGCTTCACCCGCGACGACACCGGCTATGCCAACGTCGAGTCGATCATCGTTCTGCCGGCGCTGCTGTGGCTCTTCGGGGTCGGCTGGGTCTACTTCGATGCCTTCCACCAGCAGAGCATCAACCAGAAGGCCAACTACGTCATCGGCGACATGATCTCCCGCGAGACCGATCCGCTGGACGAGACCTACATCCAGAACGCCCACAACCTGCTGAGCGCGCTGACCCGCTCGGACACCGAGAACACGGATTTCCGCACCTCGGTTGTGCAATTCGACGCGGAGCTCAACGACTGGGATCTGGTCTGGTCGGACGCCTACGGTGCCCGCACCCGGCTGCAGAAGGCCGACCTCTACGACTATATCGACCGCCTGCCGCCCGCGATGGACAACGAACAGCTGATCCTCGTGGAAACCTGGGAGGATTACGCGCCGGTGTTCAAGGTGGGCCTCGATCCGTTCGAGATCGCGACATACAGCTTCACCAGCCCGCGCTACACCTCGCAAGTGGTGTGGGAGGGGTCGACCAGCGCCGGCGGCGGCGACAGCAATTCGGGCACCGACGGCGGCAGCTCGACCGACACCGGATCGTCCGACGGGTCTTCGGGCTCCGGTTCCGGCGGCGGGTGGAGTTTCTGGGACTGGCTTGTGGGCGCGTAACGTCCGCGCAGGAGACTACAGAAGGGCCGCGCCTCTGGCGTGGCCTTTTGCCGTTCCTGGCTACCCCTTCGACGCCAGCTTTATCGAGATCATGTCGGCGACCGGCTTCGTCGCGGAGCCTGCGGTCACGCCGCCCACCGCAACGCGACGCCCCACGCGCCACCAGAGACCGGGGCGCCACGCACGCGGCGCCGGGTCCTTCAGGATCAGCAGGAACCCGTTCGACGGCTTCGCGGCGAACATCGACCGGTCAACCCGCGCGATCTGGTCCAACCGCGCGATGACGGTGCCGTCGCTGTCGGACAGCGCCTCGTCGGTCAGGATCAGCGCATGGCCGGTAGACACCCACATCCGCGACGAGAACCAGAGCGCCACGCCGCCGAGCACCAGCAGGAACACCCGCCACAGCAGCGACTCCGGCGGCTGGGCGAAGGCGATGTAGAGCAGAAGCCCGCCCAGCAGCAGCATCGCCCCCACCCCGATCATGCGCCGGGGCGCAGAGGCTTCGATCCGTGCCAGTTCAGATGTGCTCATGATGATCCCCCGCCTGTTCCCGGTGTCATAGCGGCAAGCGGTGCCGGGGGAAAGCAGATGCCTTGCGGCGCGGCCACGGGACGACGACAATGGCGGCATGCGCTGTCGGCGCGGAGGGGACGGACATGGCAGAACTGACGGTCACGACACCCACGGGCCCGTTCACGCTGGTCGAGGCGGAGGGCGCCCTCGTCGCCTGCGGCTGGCGCCAAGGTCCGCAAGACACAACAGAGGCCACGCCCGTGCTGCAGGAGGCCGCGGCACAGCTCGATGCGTACTTCGCGGGACGGCTCACCCGGTTCGACCTGCCGTGGCGCGTCGACCGCAGTCCTTTTCAGGCAGAGGCCTGTGCCCTCATGGCCGCGATCCCGTTCGGCGAGACGATCACCTACGGCGATATGGCCAAGGCGCTTGGCGTGTCCGCCCAGGCAGCGGGCCGCGGCTGCGGCGGCAATCCCCTGCCCGTCATCGTGCCCTGCCACCGCGTGCTGGCGACAAACGGGCTTGGCGGCTTCTCCGGCAGCGGCGGGGTGGAAACGAAGGTCTGGCTCCTGCGCCACGAGGGCGCAGCGGGACTTCTGATCTAACAGAAGGCACGCGCCCACGAAAAAGGGCGAGGACACCGTCCCCGCCCCCGATCCGTTCCGAAACAAGCTGTCAGAGCGCGCCGGTCGCGCCCTTGCACTCGCCTTCCATCAGCGACTTCGCTTCGTCGATCAGCGCCTGACCATCCAGCCCCTTGCCATCCAGATCGGCGATCCAGCCGTCGTAGATCGGCTGCACGAGGTCACGCCACGGGCCGGTCTCGTCTTCCGACACGGTGATGATGTTGTTGCCGAGGTCCACCGCGACCTGCCGCGCCGGGGCGTCGGCGTCCGTCTGCGTACCGCCCGCAAAGACCGAGAAGTTCAGGCCGGAGTTGTCGTCGATGACCTTTTGCAGGTCCTCGGGCATGGAATCGTAGACGTCCTTGTTCATCGCCATGACGAAGGTCAGCGTGTAAAGCGCCGGGCCCTCGAACTCGGTGTGGTTGGACACCAGCTCCGGCACCTTGAGGGCCGAGGTCACTTCCCACGGGATGGTCGTGCCGTCGATCACGCCCTTGGACAGCCCCTCGGACACCGCCGGTACGGGCATGCCCACCGGCTCTGCGCCTGCAGCCTCCAGCAACTGGTTCACCAGCCGCGAGCCGCCGCGGATCTTCATGCCCACGAGGTCCTCGGGCGTCTGCACCGGGTTCTTGGTGTGGAACATGCCGGGGCCGTGCACCCAGGTGCCCAGCATCTTCACGTCGCCGAACTCCGTCTCTGCCATGTCCTTCTCGTACATCTTCCAGTACGCGCAGGACGCGGCGCGCGGGTCCTCGACCATGAAGGGCAGCTCGAAAACCTCGGTCGACGGGAAACGGCCCGGCGTGTAGCCGACCACCGTCCAGATGATGTCCGCCAGACCGTCGACAGCCTGGTCGTACAGTTCCGGCGGCACGCCGCCAAGCTGCATGGACGGGTAGTGGTCGATCTTGATGCGGCCATCGGAATCGGCCTCCACCTTCTCGATCCACGGCAGCAGGATTTCCTGCGGCACGGCGGCCTGCGGCGGCAGCATCTGGTGCAGGTTCAGCTGCACCTCCTGCGCCGTGGCGCCCTGTGTCATGGCCAGCGCGCACGCCGTGCCTGCAAACAGTGTCTTCAACGTCTTCATTGGATCCTCCCTGAGTGTCCTGTTCCCCGGTCCGTACGTTATCCCTGCTCTTCCGGCAGATGGATGATGAGTCCGTCAAGCGCCTCCGACACCACGATCTGGCACGACAGCCGCGATGTCGGGCGGACCTCGGCCTCGGCGAAGTCCAGCATGTCTTCCTCGATCTCGCCGCGTTCGCCGGTGCGGTCGGTCCACGCCTCGTCCACGTAGCAGTGGCAGGTGGCACAGGACATCGACCCGCCGCATTCGGCGATGATCTCGTCTATGCCGTTGTCGCGCGCCGCCTGCATGACGGATGTGCCGGGCGCGGCCTCGACCTGCTTCTTCGTGCCGTCCGCGTGGACGAAAGTGATGCTGACCATATCAGTCCTCAGTTCAATGTCACCGGAAGGTTCAGCGGCCCGCGGAATCCGAATCCGCTCCAGACCACGTCCTCGGCCTTGTTCAGCTTCATGTTGGGGAAGCGCTCGAAGATCATCGGCAGCATGATCTCTCCGACGGTCTTGCGGGCGACCTGCGCGCCCGAGCAATGGTGCGGCCCGTTGCCGAACGCCTGATGCTGCGCCTTGGCGCGGAACACGTTGTAGAGGTGGCCGTCCTCGAAGACATCCTCGTCGTGGTTGGCCGAGGCCTGGATCGTCATCAGCGTGACGCCCTCGGGAATGTCGATGCCGTCGATCTGATGCGCTTCCATCACCTTGCGCGAAGACGCCTGGATCGGAGCGACCCAGCGCACGCCTTCCTCGAAGGCATCGGTCCATGCCTCGGTGCGCCGCACCTCCTCAAGCTGGTCGGGGTTGGTCAAAAGCCCGTAGAGGATTGTCGCCAGCGCATCGCGCGGCTCGTTGATGCCGCCCCCGATAGCGATCTTGATGTTGGCGTAGATCTGGCTCTCGGGGATCGGGTCCTTTGCGTTCAGCATGATCGACATGGCGGAGTTGTTGGGTTCCGCCTTGTGACGGGCCTGGATCGAATCGAAGTAGGCGTTCATCTCGGCATTGGCCGTGTCGGACTTCGCAAAGGGCTCGTCCCGGAAACCGAAGTTGCCCGCACCGTCGATCAGCGTCTGCGACCAGCGCTGCATGTCGGCATCGCTCGCCTCGTCCAGCCCGAGGATATGGGCGAGGATGCGCGCCGCCACCGGCCCGCAGAGGTCCTTGAACAGGTCCACCGTCTCGCCGCGCGGCAGGCGGTCGAGGTAGTCGGAGGCGATCTTCGCATAAAGTTCCGCCCAGTCGGTCTTGATGACCTTGGGCGAAAACGCTTTCTGCATGGCCATGCGTTCGCGGCGGTGCTCGTCCCCGTCCTTGCGCATCAGCGTGTGCGCCTGGAAGGCACGCTCCATCGGTGTCTTCGGATCGTCGGAGCTGTAGAGCTCCGCGTTGTCCTTCACCATGCGGGTGTGCTTCGCCTTCGTCAGGAAGATGCGCCGCGCGGCGGGCACATCGACGATCGGGGTCTCCGCACGCATGCGGCGATATATGGGATAGGGATCGCGGGTCAGATCGTCCAGCGTCACCCGCTCCTCCACGGGGGCAGTGGTCATGTCTCACCTCCTCCAAGCCAGACATTGGCGGTCACAGTCTCAAAGGTGGATTGATCTGGCAATAAGATCAATTCTATTCATGGCATCAGTCAATTTGATGGAGAACGCCATGGCCGATCCGATGGGCGTGGACTTCCGGACGCTGACCCTGCTGGCGCGGGTGCACGATCTGCGCTCGTTCACCAAGGCGGCGGAAGAGCTGGGCGTGAACCAGTCGGCGGTCAGCTACACGGTCGAAAAACTGCGGGGCGTGTTCCAGGATCCGCTCTTCGTGCGGCAGGGACGGTCGATCCTGCCGACGCCGCGCTGCGACGAGATCGTGCAGGAGGCCAACCGCCTGATCGGCGACTTCAGGCGACTGACCGTGCCGTCGCAGTTCGATCCCGGCACGGTGAAGCGCAAGATCACCATCGCCTGCAACTACTACGAAAGGGTGCTCTGGGTGCCGCACATCGTGCGCGCCGTCCGGGCAGAGGCGCCGGGTCTTGAGCTCGAGATCGTCGATGCCTCCGACATCGGGCACGAACGGCTGCTGCGGAACGAGGCAGAGATGCTGATCGGTCCCTTCCAGCGCGAAACCCCGGCCTTCTACAGCAGGCGGCTCTACCACGAGGACTACATCTGCCTGATGGACGCGGGCCATCCCGCCGCCGGCGCGCCCCTGGACCTGAGGACCTACCTCGGGCTGAACCACGTTCTTGTGACCTACGGCGGGCGCTGGACTTCGCGCTACCTGCACGACCTGAAGGACATGGGCCACAGCCTGCAGGTCGGGCTGCGGGTGCCAAGCCCGGCGGGGATCGCGGAACTGGTGGTCGCCTCCGACCTCGTCGCCACCGTCCCCCGCAGGCTTGCGAGGGTGCTGGGCGACGCGGTGCATGTCGCGGACTGCCCCGTCCGCACCGAGATCACCATCGAGGTCGTCTGGACGGAGCGGAACCACCGCTCCGCCCACCATGTCTGGCTGCGCGACCTGATCCACCGCGTGGTGTCGCAGGTCGCATGAAGCCCGCTGCCTGAACAGGACCGCCGGGCGCAGGCTCAGTCGCGGCGCGGATCGCGAGGGTAGACGCCGAGGATCTCCAGCATCGAGGTGAAATAGGCCAACTCCTCCAGCGCGCGGGCCACCGGCGGGTCCTCGGGATGACCTTCGATGTCGGCGTAGAACTGCGTCGCCGTGAAGGACCCGCCCACCATGTAGCTTTCCAGCTTGGTCATGTTCACGCCGTTGGTCGCAAATCCACCCATCGCCTTGTACAGCGCGGCGGGGATGTTGCGCACCTGGAAGACGAAGGTGGTGATCATGCCGTGGTCGCCGCGCACCGTGGTGTCCGGCTCCGGCGACATCAGCAGGAAGCGCGTGGTGTTGTGGGCGTGATCCTCGATGTGCCGGGCCAGGATGTGCAGCCCGTTGATCTCTGCCGCGAGGTCGGAGGCCAGCGCGCCCACGGTCCGCGACCCGGTGCGCGCAATCTCGGCCGCGGCGCCCGCGCTGTCGGGCCAGGCCTCGCCACGGATGCCGTACTGCTTCAGGAAGGTCGCGGCCTGCGGCAGCAGCACCAGATGCGCGCGCACCACTTCGAGGTCCTCGATCGCAACGCCCGGCAGGGCCATCAGCGAAATGTGAACCCGAACAAAGGCCTCGTCGACGATTCTCAGCCCCGACTCCGGCAGCAGGCGGTGGATGTCCGCGACCCGCCCGTAGGTGGTGTTCTCGACCGGCAGCATGGCGAGGTCGGCGTCGCCGTTGCGCACGGCGGCAATCACGTCCTCGAAGGTGTCGCAGGGCAGAACATCTGCGCCCGGACGGGCCTCCACACAGGCCTGGTGCGAATAGGCCCCCAGTTCTCCCTGGAATGCGATACGTTTCGGCATGAGGCTCCCTCCCCGGTCAAAATCTTGCGTTTGCCCGGTGGGCGGGCGATTGGTCGCGGCTTCTATCGCTTGCCTAAGCCAATTGGAAGCCGTAGACAGCCGCCCGACGGATACACAATTCGAACAGGGCACCTCATGGATACGATGACAGTTACCAAGGTCGTGGGCGGCGTCTGTGGCGCTCTGCTGATCTACCTGATGGGCAAGTGGGGCGCGGAAACCCTCTACCACGTCGGCGGCGGCGGTCATGGTGAGGAGCACGCGTCGGCCTACGTGATCGAGGCGGGAAGCAGCGAGCCTGCCGAAGCAGAACCCGAAGTGCCCTTCGAGGAGCTTCTGGCATCCGCCGACGTGGGCGACGGCGAGAAGGTCTTCGGCAAGTGCCGCGCCTGCCACAAGGTCGACGGCTCCAACGCGACCGGCCCGCACCTCGACGGTGTCGTTGGCCGTGAAATCGGCTCTGTCGGCGGCTTCAACTACTCGGGCAACCTGCAGCAGGTCGGCGACGCATGGACGCCGGAGCATCTGAACACGTTCCTCGAGAACCCCAAGGGCGCAGCGCCGGGCACCACCATGTCCTTCAACGGCCTGCCGAAGGCGGAAGACCGCGCAGCCGTGATCGCCTACCTGCAATCCGTGAGCGGCTGATCCGCCTCTCCGCCTTGCACACCGAATTCAGAAGGGCCGTACCCAGAGCGGGGACGGCCCTTTTCGGTTTGCGTCACATGCCCTGACGCACCGCACACGTCCCGATCACAAGGGCGTCAAAGCAGCCCGCCGCCTGCCCAATCTCGACTTGAATGTGGTCACGCGGAACCCTTAGCTTAAATTTAACTATAATTGCCGAGACATGGAGGCGTCGGTATCCGAACGCCCCGCCGGACCGCCAAGGGAGACCACGGATGACCAGAAGACCGCCGTTCCACGTCGATCGCCGCAGTGCCCTCGGGCTCATCGGCGCCACCGCGGCCACCCCGCTTCTGCCGCGCACCGGCTGGGCGGAGTCCCACGAAATGGCCGACACCATCCGGGCGCACGGTTATTCGTTCTACGGCGACCTGAAGTATCCGGCAGACTACCCGCACTTTGCCTACGTCAACCCGGACGCGCCCAAGGGCGGCGAGATCGTCATCGGCGCGCGCGGCACCTTCGACGGCTTCAACCGCTGGGCCTGGCGCGGCAACCCGGAAACCAACTCCGGCGTCGTGGCGGAATCCATGTTCGGCGAAATGCCCTGGGGCGGCGGCCTGCCGGCGGACACGATCACCGACTCGTACTGCCTCGTCGCGCGAGAGGTCGAATACCCCGAGGACCAGACCTGGGTCATCTTCCACATGCGCGACGACGTGACCTTCCGCAACGGCGCGCCGGTCCGTGCACAGGACGCGGCCTTCACCCATAACCTGTTCATCGAGCAGGGCATCCGCTCCTACGCCCGAAGCGTGAGCGAGCGGATTTCCGGCGTCGAGGTCATCGACGACCTGACGCTGAAATACACCTTCGTCGACGGCATCTCGCGCCGGTCGCTCATCAGCCAGGTCGGCGGCACGCCGATCTTCTCCGAGGAATGGTACAAGGAAACCGGCGAGAAGCTGGACGAACCCTCCGTGCTGTCCCCGATGGCGTCAGGCCCCTACCAGGTCGCCGATTACGAGTTCAACCGCTACGTGGTCTACGAACGCAATCCGAACTACTGGGGCTGGGACCACCCGGCCAACATCGGGCGCCACAACTTCGACCGCGTCCGGTTCGAGTACTTCGCCGACGACACCGCCGAGTTCGAGGCCTTCAAGGCAGGGATCACCAACTTCCGCACCGAAGGCTCCACCAAGCTTTGGGCCACGGGCTACGAATTCCCCGCGATCCAGCGCGGCGACGTCGTCAAGAAGGAGATCCCCGACCAGTCCGCGCCCAACAACTCCGGCATCATCTTCAACACCACGCGCGAACCGCTGGACAACCGCAACATCCGGCACGCCCTCTCGCTCGCCTACAACTTCGAGTGGGAGCGCGAGTCGCTCCAGTACAGCCTGACGACCCAGCGCAAGTCCTTCGTCGAGGGACAGGAATGGGAAGCCAAGGGCCTGCCCGAGGGCAAGGAAAAGGCGCTGCTGGAAAGCCTGGGCGAGCTCGTCCCGCCGGACATGATGACCGAGGAGGCGGTGCTGCCGCATTCCTCCGACGCGCGCGACCCGATCGACCGGCGCAACAAGCGCACCGGCCTGCGCCTGCTGGAACAGGAAGGCTGGACGGTCAACGCGGACGGCAAGATGGTCAACGAGGCCGGTCAGCAGATGACGCTGAACTTCCTCGTGCTGTCGAGCTGGGACGACACCCGCAAGTCCGGGATCGAGACCTACGTGCGCACCCTGAACGACTGGGGCATCGCCGCGACCGCCGACACCGTGGACAGCGCGCAGGGCCAGCAGCGGTTCCTCGACAAGGACTACGACATGATCCACACCCGGATCCTGACGTTCGCCGCGGCCGGAACCGGGCTGAACCAGCTCTTCGGGTCGGAAACCGCCGTGGTGTCCTCCTACAACCCGGCGGCGCTGCGCAGCCCTCTGGTGGATGCGATCATCGAAGCCGCGCTCGACACCAAGACCCGCGAGGACGAGATCGCCGCACTCATGGCACTGGACCGCGCGCTCCGTTACGAGCGTATCCAGGTGGCCGCCGGTTTCGTGCCGGAATACTGGGTCGCCTATTACGACATGTTCGAGCATCCCGACGAACTGCCGCCCTACGCACTGGGTGTGCTGGACTTCTGGTGGATGAACGAGGAAAAGCACCAGGCTCTGCAGTCCAGCGGGGTTCTGAAGTAATCCGCAATGGCCGCATATATCCTTCGACGCATCCTGCTCATCATCCCCACCCTCCTGGGGATCATGATCTTCAACTTCGTGCTGGTGCAGTTCGTGCCCGGCGGTCCTGTCGAACAGGTCCTTGCCAAGATGCAGGGCCAGGGCGACGTGACGGCCGGGTTCTCCGGCGGCAGTCAGGACCTCGGCGAGGAAACCTTCGGCTCTGACAGCGACTACGTCGGCGCCCGCGGCCTGCCCAAGGAGTTCATAGAAGAGCTCGAGCGCGAGTTCGGCTTCGACAAGCCGCCGCTCGAACGCTTCCTGAACATGATGTGGAACTACATGCGCTTCGACTTCGGCGAGAGTTACTTCCGCTCGATCTCCGTCTGGGACCTGGTGCTCGAGAAGATGCCGGTGTCCATATCGCTGGGCCTTTGGTCGACGCTGATCGCCTATGTCGTGTCGATCCCGCTGGGCATCCGCAAGGCCGTCAAGGACGGGACCACCTTCGACACCTACACCTCCGCGCTCATCATCGTGGCCTATGCCATCCCCGGCTTTCTGTTCGCCATCCTGCTGCTGGTGCTCTTCGCCGGCGGTTCCTACTGGCAGATCTTCCCGCTCAGGGGGCTGACCTCCGACGGGTTCGAGAACCTCAGCTTCTTCGGCAAGATCGCCGACTACTTCTGGCACATCACCCTGCCGGTCCTGGCCTCGACGATCTCCGGCTTCGCAACGCTGACGCTGCTGACCAAGAACAGCTTCCTCGACGAGATCAAGAAGCAGTACGTGATGACCGCCCGCGCCAAGGGCGTGTCGGAGCGCAAGGTGCTGTACGGACACGTCTTCCGCAACGCCATGCTGATCGTGATCGCGGGCCTGCCTGCGGTCTTCATCGGCGTGTTCTTCGGCTCGTCGCTGATCATCGAAACCATCTTCTCGCTCGACGGTCTCGGGCGGCTCGGGTTCGAGGCGGCGGTGGCCCGCGACTACCCCGTCATCTTCGGAACGCTCTACTTCTTCGGCCTGATGGGTCTTCTGGTGAACATTCTTTCCGACCTCATGTACGTTGTGATCGACCCCCGCATCGACTTCGAGAGCCGGGAGGGCTGACATGTCTCACCAGCTCGACGCACAGGCGCAGGCTTCGGCCACGGCGGAACAGATGACCGATCTCGGCTACGAGATCCCCGAGGACAAGCGCGGCCGCTTCGCGATGTCCAACCTCAACCGCCGCCGCTGGCGCAACTTCACCCGCAACCGCCGCGCCTACTGGTCGCTGTGGATCTTCGCGGTGCTCTTCGGCCTGTCGCTGTTCGCGGAGTTCATCGCGAACGAGAAGCCAATCCTCGTGAACTACCGCGGCAGCTACTACATGCCGATCTTCAACTTCTACGCCGAGACCGACTTCGGCGGCGACTTCCGGACCGAAGCCGCCTACCGCGACCCGGAGGTGCAGTGCCTGATCGCCACCGGCGGCCTGGATGCCTGCTTCGACGATCCCGAGGGGCTGATCGTGCAGGCCGAAGAGGGCACCATCGACGACCCCGACTTCCACAAGGGCTGGACGCTCTGGCCGCTCATTCCCTACACCTACGACACGCCCGTCGAACGCTCGGGCGCGGCGCCGCTGCCGCCCGACGTGATCGGGTTCTGGAAGGGCGACGACGAGGAACGGCACTTCGGCCTCCTGCCCCCGGACAAGCGCGGCAACAACCTGCTGGGCACCGACGATGCAAAGCGCGACGTCTTCGCCCGGGTGATCTACGGCTTCCGCCTGTCGATCTTCTTCACCCTGATCGTGACCGCCATATCCTCCGTCATCGGCATCATCGCGGGCGCGCTGCAGGGCTACTTCGGCGGCTGGCTCGACCTCGTGTTCCAGCGGGTGATCGAAATCTGGGGCGCGATCCCGATGCTCTACGTCATCATCATCATGTTCGCGATCTTCGGGCGAAGCTACAGCCTGCTGATCTTCCTGATGATCGCGTTCAGCTGGACGGCGCTCGTGGGCGTGGTGCGCGCGGAATTCCTGCGTGCCCGCAACCTCGAATACGTCCGCGCGGCCAAGGCGCTGGGGGTGTCGAACAACACGATCATGTTCCGGCACATGCTGCCCAACGCCATGGTGGCGACCGTGACCTTCCTGCCGTTCCTCGTGACCGGCACGATCTCGTCGCTGGCCGGCCTCGACTTCCTCGGCTTCGGCCTGCCCGCCGCCGCACCGTCGCTGGGCGAGATGACGCTTCAGGCCAAGCAGAACCTCCAGGCCCCCTGGCTGGGGTTCACCGCCTTCACGGTCTTCGCCGTGATGCTTTCGCTGCTCGTCTTCATCTTCGAAGGGGTGCGCGATGCCTTTGACCCGAGGAAGACGTTTCAATGAGTGAACTGCTGAAGGTCCGCGACCTGAAAGTCTCCTTCCGCCAGGACGGCAAGGTCATCCAGGCGGTGAAGGGCGTCTCGTTCGAGATCGCCAAGGGCGAGACGGTGGCACTGGTGGGCGAGTCCGGCTCCGGCAAGTCGGTCACCGCCCTCTCTACCGTGTCCCTGCACGGCGAATCCGCGGTGGTCGAAGGCTCCGTCCTCTACGCCGGGAAGGAGATGGTCGGCGCATCGGACCAACGCCTGAGGGAGGTGCGCGGCAACGACATCAGCTTCATCTTCCAGGAGCCGATGACCTCTCTGAATCCGCTGCACACGCTGGAGAAGCAGATCCGCGAAAGCCTCGAACTGCACCAGGGTCTGTCGGGCGACGCGGCGCGCACGCGCATCCTCGAACTTCTCACCAAGGTCGGCATCCGAGACCCCGAAACCCGCCTTCAGGCCTATCCGCACCAGCTTTCGGGCGGGCAGCGGCAGCGGGTGATGATCGCCATGGCGCTGGCCAACGGGCCGGACCTGCTGATCGCGGACGAACCGACCACAGCACTCGACGTGACGATCCAGGCGCAGATCCTCGACCTACTGGCAGACCTGAAGTCGCAGGAGGACATGAGCCTCCTGTTCATCACCCACGACCTCGGCATCGTGCGCCGCATCGCCGACCGGGTCTGCGTGATGAAGGACGGCGAGATCGTCGAACAGGGCCGCACGTCCGAGATCTTCGCCAACCCGCAGCACCCCTACACGCAAAAGCTCTTGTCGGCCGAAAGCACAGGCGTGCCCAATCCGGTCAAGCCGGATGCCGAAGAGATCGCCAGCACCGACTCCCTGCGCATCTGGTTCCCGATCCAGCGCGGCCTGATGAAGCGCACGGTAGGCTACGTGAAGGCGGTGAACGAGGCGACCGTCGCCGTGCGCGCCGGGGAAACCGTCGGCATCGTGGGCGAAAGCGGCTCCGGCAAGACGACGCTCGCGCTGGCCATCATGCGGCTCATCAAGTCGCAGGGCGCGATCACCTATCGCGGCGAGGACGTGCGCGCCTGGTCGACCAAGGAACTGAGGCGCCTGCGCTCAGAGATGCAGATCGTCTTCCAGGACCCCTACGGCTCGCTCAGCCCGCGGATGACCTGCGAACAGATCATCTCCGAAGGGCTGGAGGTCCACGCCAAGGGCGACCGCCGCACCTTCCGGGCCGAAGTGGCGAAGGTCATGGCAGAGGTCGGGCTCGACCCGATGATGATGCACCGCTACCCGCACGAATTCTCGGGCGGGCAGCGGCAGCGCATCGCCATCGCCCGGGCCATGGTCCTGCGGCCCCGGCTGGTGGTTCTCGACGAGCCGACCTCGGCGCTGGACATGACGGTGCAGGTTCAGATCGTGAACCTGCTCCGCGACCTGCAGCAGAAGTACAACCTCGCCTACCTGTTCATCAGCCACGACCTGAAGGTCGTCCGCGCCATGAGCCACAAGGTCATCGTGATGAAGCAGGGCGACGTGGTGGAAAGCGGGCCGGCGGAACAGATCTTTGCCAACCCGCAGACCGATTACACCCGCACGCTTCTCGCAGCGGCGCTCGATACCGCCTGAGACTGGGGCTGAGCCTTCGGCGTCGGCCGGGCGTTGACCTTCTGCACGGCCCAGACCGACAGGAGCACCACGCCCGCGCCTGCCATCTGGCGCGGGCTCAGCGCCTGCCCCAGCAGCACCCATCCCAGCGTCACCGCGCTGAGCGGGCTGAGGAACCCCAGACCTGAGGCCGCAGGCGCGCCTAGGATCGTCATGCCGCGGAAGTAGATCACGTAGGTCAGCGCCCCGCCAATCAGCCCCAGCCAGACCAGCCCCGCCACCGCTTTCAGGTCGACCGCGGGCACCTCGCCACCGGCGATCAGCGCCAGCGGGATCAACAGCACACCCCCCGCCGTCAGTTGCCACGCGACGAAGGTCAGGCGGTCCACCGGCGGCGTCCACCTGAGAGTCAGCACCATGCCCGTCGCCATGCTGAGCGCGCCGACCAGCGCCGCCGCCACGCCCACGGGATCGAGCGCGGCGCCCGGCCCGAGGATCAGCAGGCCCACGCCCCCTACCCCGGCCAGCGCCGCCAGCACCGCCGCCAGCCGGAACGGCGCCCCCAGCAGCAGACTTGCAAGGACCGTGACGAAAAGCGGCTGCAAGGCGCCCAGCGTCGCGGCCACGCCCCCGGGCAGCCGGTAGGCAGCGACGAAGAGCGCGCCCCAGAAGATGGTGAAGTTCAGCGCGCCCAGAAGCGCGATCCGGCCCAGCCAGTCGCGTGACGGAAGTTTCCGGGTGACCGCCAGCAGGATCAGCCCGGCAGGCAAGGCCCGGAGCAGGCCCACCAGCAGCGGCGGCCAGCCCGGCAAGGCTTCGGTCGAGACGATGTAGGTCGATCCCCAGATGATCGGGGCCAGCGCGGTCAGCGCGACGACATTCAGGCGGGAGGACATGGCGAAACCTTTATCTTGAAGTCGAGGTATTTATCTTGGCGTCAAGATATATACGGATTGCTTGACGTCAAGATAAAATTCCGCCACCCCTCCCCGTATGGATCACGTCGACCGCATCAGGCAGCAATGGAACACCGAACGCCCCGACCTCGACGTCGGGCCGATGGTGACGCTCGGACGGATGACACGTCTGGCCCGGCGGCTCCGGCACTCTCATGAAGAGGTGTTCGCGAAGCACGGCCTGAACTCCGCGGGCTTCGACGTTCTGGCCACGCTGCGCCGGTCCGGCCCGCCCCATGCGCTGACCCCGAAGGCGCTGCTCGCCTCGACCATGGTGACCTCCGGGACGATGACCAACCGGCTCGACCGGCTGGCCGCGCAGGGGCTGGTGGAGCGTACGCCCGACCCCGCGGACGGACGCGGCACGGTGATCCGGCTGACGGAAAAGGGCCACAGCGTGATTGACGCTGCGGTCGGCGACCACGTGGCCAACCAGCACCGGCTGCTGGCGCATCTGGGCACCGAGGATCGCGCCGCGCTCGACCGGATCTTCACCCGCTGGCTGGCCGCCCTCGAAGCCGAAGAGTCCGAGGACGACACCCCCTGAAGGACGATCAGATCGCCGAACTGTGTCCGGCCTTGCTCAGGTCGTAGGCGTCGAATGTGCGCGCCACCATACGGGTCAGCGGACGGGTCTTTTCGGGCAGGTACAGGCCGTCCTCCGTGACCTCGAGCAGGTTGTCGAACGCGGCGGCGGTATCCCGGAAGGTGCGGAACAGCCACTCGCGCGAGACGCCGTAGCCGGCCACGATCTCGTTGGCATCAATGCGGAAATCGCACATCAGCGCCTCGATCAGCCGCCCCCTCAGCTTGTCCTCGCCCTTGAACGTGTGACCGCGAGATGTCGCGAAACGCCCGTCGCGGATCGCGCCGGCATAGGCCGAGGTCGAGGGCGCGTTCTGCGCATATCCCTGCGGGAACCGCGAGATCGAAGAGGCCCCCAGCCCGATCAGCACCTCCGAGGTGTCGTCGGTGTAGCCCTGGAAATTGCGACGCAGCTTGCCGGTCTTCTGCGCGATGGCCAGACCGTCGCCCGGCACCGCGAAGTGGTCGATGCCGATCTCGGCGTAGCCGTCCCAGACGAACAGCCGCCGCGCCGTCTCGAACAGGTCGAGCCGTTCCTGCGGGGTGGGCAGCATGTCCGACGGGATCATCTGCTGGCGCTTCGCCATCCACGGCACATGCGCATAGCCGTAAAGCGCCACCCGATCCGGCGCGAAGCTCAGAAGCTTCTGGACCGTCTCGGTGATCCGCGCGCGGGTCTGGTGCGGCAGTCCGAAAAGGATGTCGGTGTTCAGGCTGGCCACGCCACGCTCGCGGATCATCTCGATGGCTTTGCGCGTCACGTCATAGCCCTGCGGTCGCCCGATGGCCTCCTGGATCTGCTCGTCGAAGTCCTGCACCCCGATGGAGGCGCGGTTCATCCCGCCAGCCGCCAGCGCGTCGAGCCGCGCCGCGTCGATCTCGTTCGGGTCGATCTCGACCGAGAACTCCGCATGCTCGGCAAAGTCCGCCGTCTCGCGAATCTCCCCGATCAGCCGGGACATCATGTCGGGCGACAGCAGCGTCGGCGTGCCCCCGCCCCAGTGCAGGCGCGACAGTTTGACACCCGGCGGCAGGGCCTTCCGCAGAAGCTTCAGTTCGGCCTGCAAGGTTTCCACATAGGCTTCGACCGGCTTGGCCGTGGCTGTGCCCTGCGTACGGCAGGCACAGAACCAGCACAGCCTTCTGCAGAAGGGAACATGCAGATACAGAGATATGTTCCCGCCCTCGGGCACAGCGCCGATCCACTCGCCGAACCGGTCCGGGCCGACGTCCCCGGCAAAATGCGGGGCGGTCGGATATGAGGTGTATCGCGGAACCTTGGCGTCAAAGAGACCCAGCCGCGCGAGTTGTGTTCGTATCGCCATACGCGTACGGTTAGGCCCTGTGAGAGAGGGCGACCTTGACGCAGATCAAAAGGGGCAATCACGCCATGCTGAACGAGAGAAGTCTGACAGTTAACCAGCACTGTGACGACTGTCCGATCCGCCATCGCGCGGTCTGCGCCCGCTGCGAGTCGGACGAGCTCGAGCGGCTGGAAGAGATCAAGTATTACCGCAAGTTCGAGGCGGGCCAGATGGTGATCTGGTCGGGCGACAAGATGGATTTCGTGGGCTCCGTCGTATCGGGCATCGCGTCCCTGACCCAGACGATGGAAGACGGACGCACGCAGATGGTGGGCCTTCTCCTGCCGTCGGATTTCGTCGGACGCCCGGGCCGGACCAACGCCGCCTACGATGTGGTTGCGACCACCGACCTCGTGATGTGCTGCTTCCGCAAGACGCCGTTCGAGGAGATGATGATGCGCACACCGCATATCGCGCAGCGCCTGCTCGAGATGACGCTCGACGAACTCGACGCGGCGCGCGAATGGATGCTGGTACTGGGCCGCAAGACCGCGCGGGAAAAGATCGCCTCGCTCCTGTCGATCATCGCCCGGCGCGATGCGACGCTGAACATGCGCGGCAGCGATGCCCCCATCGTCTTCGACCTGCCGCTCACGCGCGAGGCGATGGCCGACTACCTCGGCCTCACGCTGGAAACCGTCAGCCGCCAGATGTCCGCACTGAAGAAGGACGGCGTCATCACGCTGGAAGGCAAGCGGCACGTGACGGTTCCGGACATGGACCGGCTGATGCAGGAGGCCGGCGACGATTCCGACGGTGGCATGCTTGCCTGATACGCTGAGCTTTGCCACCTGCGACGTCTTCACGACACGGCGTTTCGCGGGCAACCCCCTCGCCATCGTCGAGGGGGCGGACGGCCTGAGCACGGCGCAGATGCAAACCATAGCGCGCGAGTTCAACCTGTCCGAGACGATCTTCGTCATGGCGCCCGACGACCCGGAACACACCGCCAAGGTCCGCATCTTCTTCCCGACGGCAGAGATCCCCTTTGCCGGGCATCCGACCATCGGCTGCGCGCTGCACCTGGCCCTGAAGGACGCCCCCGAAGGCGCGTTCGAAACCCGCATCGTGCTGGAGGAGGTCGCGGGCCTCGTCCCCGTCGATGTCTGGCGCGACGACCGTGCCGCATGGGCCGAATTCCAGGCGCCCGTCCTGCCCTTCGCGCCGGACAAGGGTGAAATCCCCGAGGATGCGCTCATTGGCGAGGCGCTTGGCCTCGCGCCGCAGCAGATCGGCTTCGGCTCGCACCGCCCCGGCCTCTGGCAGGGCGGCCCGACGTTCCTTTACGTGCCGGTCAGCGACATGGACGCGCTGGCCGCCGCCCGACCGCTGGAACCCGCATGGTCGGCGATCACGGACCTCGCCGGCGTCGATTCCGCCTACCTCTATACCCCCGGCACCGCCTGCGATTTCCGCGCGCGGGTGTTCGCGCCGACCGCGGGCATCCCGGAAGACCCGGCCACCGGATCGGCCTCTGCGATCTTTGCGGCGCAACTGAAAGCCAGCGGAGCGCTGGAGGCGGACACAGCGCAGTTCACCCTGCACCAAGGCGTCGAGATGGGGCGCGCGTCGGAAATCGTCCTGACGGTGCATTCCGACAATGGCGCCCCCGGCCGCATCCTCGTGCGCGGCAGCGCCGTCCCGGTCAGCACCGGGCGGATCGTGCCGCCCGACGCATGACGCGACCCATCTCAGGCCGTTTCGGCAAAGACCGTGTCGAAGTACCCGTAGACCATGCGCTTCCCGTCGAAGGGCATGGTCATCTCTTCCCAGCGCGGGTCGCTGCCAAAGCTCTCGTGGCAACGCGTCGCCGCCGCCTTGTCGGGGAAGACGACCCAGGAAAACACGACCTTCTCGCCCGGCTCCCGCTTCACGGCCATCGGGAAGGAGGTCACCTCCCCCTCTGGCACGTCCTCTTCCCAGCATTCCCAATGCGCCGTGGCGCCGTAGTCCCGGAACAGCGGCCAGCTCTTCTCGGCGCTTTCGATGTAGGCGGCCTTGTTCTCTTCCGGCACGGCCACCAGAAACCCCCAGACGTAAGACATGCGATTCCCTCCTGTTGACACGGACCACCTTAGAGGGCATTAAGTTGATATCAACATGAAACAGCCGGATCACCAGCTTCCCTATGCGACCACCCTCGAGGTGCGTGACCGCTGCCTCTGTTTCAGGGTGCAGCGCGCGGCCCGCACGCTGGCGCGCCGCTTCGATGCGGCGCTGAAGCCCGTGGGGCTATCGAACGGCCAGTATTCCTTGCTGATGTCGCTGAACCGGCCCGAGCCGCCGCGCATGACCGACGTGGCCGATTTCCTTGCCATGGACCGCACCACGCTGACCGCGGCGCTCAAGGTGCTGGAACGCCGCGGGCTGGTGCAGACCACGCCGGACCCGAAGGACCGGCGCAATCGTCGCGTGTCTCTGACCCCCGACGGTCACGCCCTCCTGAAAGAGGCCGCGCCGATCTGGCGGGCAGAGCATGACGCGCTCGACCGGGAACTGGATGCGGACCCGACCGCCCTGCGCGCCATGATCGAGGGGCTGTCCTGACAGCCATATTCGAAAGGCTGTCCTGAGGCGGTCAGCCCCGCTCGCTCAGTGCGCCATGAACACCGGCAGCGCCGTCTGCTCCAGCATGCTGCGGGTCGCACCGCCCAGGATCGCCTCGCGGAAGCGGGAGTGCCCGTAGGCCCCCATCACCACGAGATCCGCTTCCACATCGGCGCAATGGCGCAGCAGCACGTCCGACACGCGCGGCATGGTCTTCGACAGCACGTCGATCTCAGGCTTCACGCCGTGGCGCGCCAGGTACTGCGACAGCATCCCGCCCGGGTCGGAGCGGTTCGGCCCGTGCTGCGGCGGGTCGATCACCACCACGTGCACGGTGTCCGCCTGCTTCAGCAGGGGCATGGCGTAGCGCACGGCGCGCAGCGCCTCGCTGCTTTCGTTCCACGCCAGCGCGATCCGCTTGGGGGCGGCGGTCAGCGTGACGCCGCTGCCCGGATTCACGATGACCGGCACCTGCCCGTCGAAGAGCGCGCCTTCCAGCACCGGCTCAAGCTCGATCCCGCAGCCTTCGCCGTAGGGCTTGGGCAGAACCGCAAGGTCCGAGAACCGCGCACGTGCCGCGACGATTCGGCCAAGGTCTGCCAGCTGCGCCACGCCGTGATCGACCGCCCAGCGGACGTCGGTCCTGCCCAGCGCCTTGCGCGCCGCGGCGGCAAGGCTTTCGCCCTCCGCGGACGCGCGGCTCAGGGTCTCCTGCAGCACCATCGCGTTGGCGCCAGCGTAGTAATACCCGGTCTGTGTCCGGTCCACGCCGAGGCACAGCACATCGAGATGCGCATCCATCGCGGATGCAAGGTCAGCCGCAGCGGCGATGGTGGGGTCCACGAGGTCCGCGTCGGTGATGACGGTCAACAAAGTCTTGAAAGCCATGATCAGTCTCCTGTCCGATATCCTTTCACCCTAAATGCCAGCGAATTGTCGCACTTTGACGCCGGTCAAGCTATCGCCGCCGATCCATTGATGCAGATCAAGGTCCGGTTTTCCGCCAAACGCCATGAGGGTCCCAGTCAAATAACCGCCCAAGCGGTCTCTCGAATCGTATGGGTCTGACGAAGGGACGAAACATGACCAATTACCTCAAGCTGATCGTGCTTGGGCTGATCGCGATCTTCGCCGCGATCGGGGCCAACTTTGCACGTGATGTGGCTTACCTGGTGCACGCGCTCCTCGTGATGGCGATCGCAGCGGGTCTGTTCGTCTGGGTTCTGCGGAACACGGACGAGCCGGCGAAGCCCATCGATGAAACCCAATACTTCGACGGCGTGATCCGTTACGGCGTGATCGCAACCGCGCTCTGGGGCGTTGTCGGCTTCCTTGCCGGGACATTCATCGCCACCCAGCTGGCCTTCCCGGTGCTCAACTTCGACTGGGCGCAGGGGTACATGAACTTCGGGCGCCTGCGTCCGCTGCACACCTCGGCGGTGATCTTCGCCTTCGGCGGCAACGCGCTGCTGGCGACGTCATTCTACGTGGTGCAGCGCACCTCGGCGGCACGGCTCTGGGGCGGCAACCTCGCTTGGTACGTCTTCTGGGGCTACCAGCTGGTGATCGTGCTGGCCGCGACCGGCTATGTCCTCGGCTCCACCCACGGCAAGGAATACGCCGAGCCGGAGTGGTACGTCGACCTGCTGCTGACCGTGGTCTGGCTCGCCTATCTCGCTGTCTTCGTCGGCACCATCGTGCGGCGGAAGGAACCCCACATCTACGTGGCGAACTGGTTCTTCCTGTCGTTCATCATCACCGTCGCCATGCTGCACGTGTTCAACAACCTCGCGATCCCGGTCTCGATCTTCGGGTCGAAGTCGGTGCAGGTGTTCTCGGGCGTGCAGGACGCGATGACCCAGTGGTGGTACGGCCACAACGCCGTGGGCTTCTTCCTGACCGCGGGCTTCCTCGGCATGATGTACTACTTCATCCCGAAGCAGGCCGAACGTCCCGTCTTCTCCTACAAGCTGTCGATCATCCACTTCTGGGCGCTGATCTTCATCTACATCTGGGCCGGTCCGCACCACCTGCACTACACCGCGCTGCCCGACTGGGCCTCGACGCTCGGCATGGTGTTCTCGGTGATCCTGTGGATGCCCTCCTGGGGCGGCATGATCAACGGCCTGATGACGCTCTCGGGCGCATGGGACAAGCTGCGCACCGACCCGGTCATCCGGATGATGGTGATCTCCGTGGGCTTCTACGGCATGTCGACCTTCGAAGGTCCGATGATGTCGATCCGCGCAGTGAACTCGCTGTCGCACTACACCGACTGGACCATCGGTCACGTCCACTCCGGCGCGCTTGGCTGGAACGGCATGATCACCTTCGGCGCGCTCTACTACCTTGTGCCGAAACTCTGGAACCGCGAACGCCTCTACTCGCTCTCGATGGTCAGCTGGCACTTCTGGCTCGCCACCATCGGCATCGTCTTCTACGCCGCCTCGATGTGGGTCACCGGCATCATGGAAGGCCTGATGTGGCGTGAGGTGGATGCGAACGGCTTCCTCGTGAACTCCTTCGCCGACACCGTGGGCGCCAAGTTCCCGATGTACGTGGTCCGTGCAACCGGCGGCCTGCTCTACGTCGCGGGTGCCCTCATCATGTGTTACAACCTGTACATGACCGCGCGTCGTGCGCCTGCCGTCGAGGCAAGCACCGCCGCCGCTCATGCGACTCCGGCCGAATAAGGAGGACCGGACATGAGCATTCTCAAGAAACACGCCATCCTCGAGAAAAACGTCACCCTTCTGGCGATCTTCGCCTTCCTCGTGGTGACGATCGGGGGGCTGGTGCAGATCGTGCCGCTCTTCTACCTCGAGAACACCATCGAGGACGTCGAAGGCATGCGTCCCTACACCCCGCTGGAACTGGCGGGCCGGGAGGTCTACCTGCGCGAAGGCTGCTACGTCTGCCACAGCCAGATGATCCGCCCGATGCGCGACGAGGTCGAACGCTACGGCCACTACAGCCTCGCCGCCGAAAGCCAGTACGACCACCCCTTCCAGTGGGGATCGAAGCGCACCGGGCCGGACCTTGCCCGCGTCGGCGACCGCTACTCGGACGAATGGCACGTCGATCACCTGCGCAACCCGCAGTCGGTGGTGCCTGAATCGGTCATGCCGAAGTACGGCTACCTCGAACAGCGCATGCTGGACGAGAACGCCGGCCTGGTGTCGGGGATGCTGGCCGCGGCCGACATCGGCGACATCATGAAGACGCACAAGCTGATCGGCGTCCCCTACACGGACGAGATGATCGAGAACGCGGAAAGCGACTTCATGGCGCAGATCGACCCGGACGGCGACTACGACGGCCTGCTCGAACGCTACGGCGAGGCGATCAACGTCCGCAACTTCGACGGCCAGCCGGGCATCTCCGAGGCCGACGCGCTGATCGCCTACCTGCAGATGCTGGGCACGCTGGTCGACTTCTCGACCTTCACCCCCGACGCGCACCGTTAAGGAGACATGGACATGGACACCTATTCCCTCCTCCGCAGCTTCGCCGACAGCTGGGCGCTGCTCGCCATGACCGCCTTCTTCGCGGGCGTGGTGATCTGGGCCCTGCGCCCGGGCGCCCGGCGCGCACAGGACGACGCCGCCAGCATCCCCTTCCGGCATGACGACAGGCCCGCTGCGGCGGACCGGTCCGAGACATAAGGAGGCTCACGCGATGAGCGACGACGAGAAGAAGAACATCAAGCCGGGACACGACTACGAGACCACCGGCCATTCCTGGGACGGGATCGAGGAGTACAACAAGCCGCTGCCGAAGTGGTGGCTGTACACCTTCTACGCCTGCATCGTCTGGGGCGTGGGCTACACCATCGCCTATCCGGCATGGCCGGGGATCACCGGCTCAACGGCGGGTCTCCTGGGCTTCTCCACACGCGCCCAGGTCGCCGAGGAGATTGCCCGCGTCGAAGAGATGAACGGCCCGATCAACGACAAGCTGGCCAGCGTGGAACTCGCCTCCATCTCCGCCGATCCGGAGCTTCAGACCTATGCCCGCAACGCCGGTGCGGCGGTCTTCCGGTCGTGGTGCTCGCAGTGCCACGGCTCGGGCGCCGACGGCGGGTCGGAGCCCAACGGCTACCCCAGCCTGGTCGACGACGACTGGCTCTGGGGCGGTTCGATCGAGGACATCCACACCACGATCACCACCGGCATCCGCCAGCCCACGGACGAGGACTGGCTGCGCCAGTCGCAGATGCCCGCCTTCGGCCGCGACGAGCTGCTTGAACGGGACAGCATCGACGCGGTGGTCAACTACGTGATGTCGCTCTCGGGCGAGCCGCGCGACGCCAGCCTCGTCGCCGAGGGCGAGACGGTGTTCATGGACAACTGCGCCTCCTGCCACGGCGAGGATGCGACCGGCGACCGCACGCAGGGCGCCCCGAACCTGAGCGATGCGATCTGGCTTTATGGCGGCGATTACGAGTCGCTGCACGAGACGGTCTGGAACGCCCGTTACGGCCAGATGCCCGCCTGGGGCCCGCGTCTGTCCGAAGCGGAGATCCGCGCGGTCGCAACCTACGTGCACGGCCTTGGCGGCGGCGAAGCCTCCGAGTAAGCCACTGTTCCAACGCCGATAATCATGAACCCTCCGTCCCCGTGGCGGAGGGTTTTTCCATTCCCGTTTTCGAAAAATTTGGCCGGTATCATTTACCAAATCTCAATCAGCCTCGCCGATATCTCTTCGTCAGGTCACCAGAGTACATGTCGATGAAACCCATGAACGCCCCTGTCCCGACAGCGCGCCCCCGTGGAACGGAGCTTGTCGAAGCCGTCTTCCAGGTCTGCCATGACGCCGTGGTGTTCACCGATTCCTCCGGTCGCGTGCAGTGGTGCAACCGGCCCTTCGAACGTCTCACCGGCTACCGCCGCGCCGAACTGACGGGCCGCCCGCTCGACTGCCTTTACGGCGAGCAGGAGGAATTCGGCGTCACGCACCGGCTGTCGGGCCCGCGCATGATCGGGTCCGATCACCGGGTCATCACCAGCTACCTGCGCCGCGACGGCTCCCTGATCGAGGCGGAGACATCCGGCTGGACCTTCCTCGCCCGCGACGGGGCGATCCTCGGCCACATCCGCATCCTCGAGGACCGCACCGCCGTCAACCGGCTGGTCCGCGTCAAGGACAAGCTGTTCGACATCGCCACCGACCAGGCCACCTCACCCGGTGAAAAGATCGAGGCCATGATCTCGCTGGCCTGCGAATTCCTGCACATGCCGGTGGGGCTGGTGGGCCTCTTCCGCGACGCCAGCCTGCTGGTCCTGCATGCCCGGTCGACGCTGGCACCGATCCCCGTCGGCACGCTCTTCCCGCTGGAGGAAAGCGATTGCCGCATCGCGCTCGCCGGCGACGTCCCGTTCGAGACGCACGGCACCGAGGCGGCACAGGACCATCCCCTGCTGCCGGAGATCGGGCTCAGGACCTACGTCGGCGTGCCGCTGGTCGTCGGCGGCGAAAGGATCGGAACACTCAGCTTCCTGAACCCGCTGTCGCGGCCGGGCTTCACCATCGCCGAACGGCAGCTCATCTCGGATTTCGCGCGCTTCGCCGCCCAGCAACTGGCGCAGGAACGCCAGATCGCCGCGCTGGAACGCGCCGCCACGCAGGACTGGCTGACCGGCGCGGGCAGCAGCCGTCAGTTCCGCCGCGACCTGGAAAACGTCTTCCGCACAGTGCGGCGCAACAACGCGCAGGCCAGCCTGATCCTGATCGACATCGACCACTTCAAGTCGATCAACGACGACTACGGGCACGACATGGGCGACCGCGTGCTCGCCGACGTCGCCCGCAGACTGGAGGCGGTGATCGGCGCCAACCGCCGTCTCTACCGCGTCGGCGGCGAGGAATTCGCCGTGATCCTGCCCGGCACCTGCGCCGACAGCGCGGCGATCATGGCCGAGCAGATGCGCCAGAGGCTGGCGGAGGCACCCGATCCGGTCTCCGACATGCCGGCGCTCACGGCCAGCTTCGGCGTGGCAGAGCTCGACCCCGACATCACCAGCCAGGACGCCTGGGTGAAATGCGCCGACATCGCGCTTTACGCGTCGAAGAACAACGGCCGGAATCAGGTGACCAGCAACGGCAGCATCGCCGGGGTCGCCCTGCCGGACGAGATCTGGCGCGAAGTGCAGAAAAAACATTCGAAAACGCGCAGGCAGAGCCTCGCGATTTGACTCAGGTCAAGGCCCTGCGCCGCGGTGCGGCTATGATGGACGCATAAGCTTCGGGGCCCTCCCCCCGAACGCGAAACACCCGGCGGCAAGGCCGGATGTATGGCGCCGGTGTCCTGTCCTGTTCGCGCGTTTCCTGGGACACCGGCGTCCCTTTCCCCTTCAGTTCACGCCAGCCGCACCGCCACCGGGCGGTTCTTGCGGCTGGCGCACTTTCACCAGAACAGCAGTCCAGGCACATGCCCCTTCGGAAGCGGGCGGGCCGAGCGGATGCGCCCGTCGCGGGGCACCAGCAAGCGGCTGAGGTAGATGACCGGATCAATCATCGTACCCCCTCCGGGCCCCGGCGTGGTTGCGGAAGGGCAGATCCTCCTGCGTCCACGAAAGCTTCGGCAAGGGCTCTTGCCGGGCCGTGTGCTTGGGCGCGGGCCGCACCTCCTGAAAGGTCGCTATCATCGCGGTGCGTGCAAGAATTTTGAACATGTCGCGTCTCCTGTGGTCGCGGTTTCGATACTGGAAACTTGACCCAGGACACCTTTTCATGCGAGCCAGGAATATATTCCTCATGTAAGCCAGACTTGAATATGCATTGGTCCCGCCTGCCCTCCCTCGCAGCCCTCCGCGCCTTTGCCGCCTATGCAGAGACAGGCTCTGTCAGCGCAGCGGGGGACACGCTCAACGTCAGCCACGCGGCGATCAGCCAGCAGCTCCGCGCGCTCGAGGCGCACCTGGGACTTGCCCTTCTCGACCGCTCCGGCCGCAAGATGGCCCTCACCGCCGAGGGCGACACGCTGGCCCGCACCCTGCGCGAAAGCTTCGGCCAGATCGCCACCACGCTCGAGGCGCTGACCGGCGCCGATGCAGACCGCCCGCTGCTGATCTCCACGACGCCGACATTCGCCTCCGGCTGGCTCCTGCCGCGGCTGGCAAGCTTTCGCTCCGAACATCCGGAGATCAACCTGATGATCGACCCCTCCGCCGACGTGCGCGGGCTGGAACCGGGCGGGATCGACATGGCGCTGCGCTACGGCAACGGCTCATGGCCCGGCCTCCAGTCAGAGCTTTTCGTCCGCTCCCCCATCGTGGTCGTGGCCGCGCCGGGGCTGGTCGGCGACCGGCCCATCGAAAGCCCCGCCGACCTGTCGCACCTGCACTGGCTGCAGGAGTACGGCACCAACGAGGCGACAAGCTGGTTCGCCCAGTTCGGGATCGAGCGCGACAGCGGCCTCGGCTTCACCTCCCTGCCCGGCAACATGATGCTCGAAGCGGCTCGTCAGGGTCAGGGCGTGGCGATCCTCGCCCGGGTCTTCGCCGAATCCGACATCGCCGCCGGACGCCTGCGGCTGCTGTTCGAGGACACCCGTTCGAAGGGCTACTGGATCGTCACCCGGCCCGGCGTGCCAAGGCCGCCGCTCAAGGCTTTCCTGCGCTGGCTCCAGCGCAACGCCGAGAAAACCTAGATCGCAGATTCAGAAATTGATGCAGGTCAAGGAGGTCGCGGGGCCGGTCTGTGAAAAGGCCACTCAGACAAGCCTTTAACGGAGCGATTCCCCCGTGTCCGACACCCAACCGACCTCCCTCTACGCCGGCCGCGAACCGATCTTCCCGCGCCGCGTCAGCGGAAAGTTCCGCAATCTCAAGTGGATCATCATGATCGTCACGCTTGGCATCTACTACGTGACGCCATGGATCCGCTGGGACCGCGGGCCGCAGCTTCCCGACCAGGCCGTGCTGATCGACCTCGCGGGCCGCCGCTTCTTCTTCTTCTGGATCGAGATCTGGCCGCACGAGTTCTACTTCGTTGCGGGCCTTCTGATCATGGCCGGGCTGGGGCTTTTCCTCTTCACCTCCGCGCTGGGGCGGGTCTGGTGCGGCTATGCCTGCCCACAGACCGTCTGGACCGACCTCTTCATCCTCGTGGAACGCTGGGTGGAGGGCGACCGCAACAACCGCCTGCGCCTGCACCGCCAGAAGAAGCTCGACTTCCACAAGGCGCGGCTGCGGATCACCAAGTGGGTGCTGTGGTTCCTGATCGGCCTCGCCACCGGCGGCGCATGGGTCTTCTACTTCGCCGATGCGCCGACCCTGCTGCGCGACCTCGTGACGCTGAACGCCCACCCTGTCGCCTATACGACGATGCTGATCCTGACGCTCACCACATTCTTCTTCGGCGGTTTCGCCCGCGAACAGATCTGCATCTACGCCTGCCCATGGCCGCGCATCCAGGCCGCCATGATGGACGAGGACACGCTGACCGTCGCCTACCGCGACTGGCGCGGCGAACCCCGCGGCAAGGGCAAGACCCGCGACACCTTGGGCGACTGCATCGACTGCAACGCCTGCGTGAACGTCTGTCCCATGGGCATCGACATCCGCGACGGCCAGCAGATGGAGTGCATCACCTGCGCGCTCTGCATCGACGCCTGCGACGACGTGATGGCCAAGGTCGGCAAGCCGCGCGGCCTGATCGACTACCTCGCCCTGTCCGACGAACCGCGCGAGCGTGAGGGCAACGCCCCCCGCCCGATCTGGCAGCACGTCTTCCGCGTCCGCACCATGATGTACACCGCGCTCTGGAGCCTCGTGGGCATCGGCCTCGTCTTCGCGCTGTTCGTCCGGCCCGAGATCGAGATGACCGTGGCCCCGGTCCGCAACCCGACCTTCGTGGTCCTGTCGGACGGCTCGGTCCGCAACACCTACGACATCCGCCTGCTCAACAAGCACGGCGAGGACAGGCCCTTCCGCATCACCCTGAACGGCAACGAATACCTGCGCATCCAGCTCGAAGGCACCCCCTACGAGACGGTGACCGTACCCGCAAACGAGACCTACCTGCAGAAGGTCTTCGTCGTGGCGCCGAAAGGCTCCGACCCCGCCGAATCCGAACGGACGGAGTTCCGCTTCTGGGTCGAGGACCTGACCAACGGCGACCGCGCCCACAACGACACAATCTTCAACGGGAGGGTCAACTGATGGCCGATGTCCGCAAGGAATTCCGCCTCACCGGCTGGCACGTGCTGGCAGGCTTCGTCGCAGCCTTCGGGCTCATCATTGCGGTGAACGTCGCACTCGCCGTCAACGCGGTGCGCACCTTCCCGGGGCTGGAGACCCGGAACTCCTACATCGCCTCGCAGACCTTCGACGTCCGCCGCGCCGCGCAGCAGGCGCTCGGCTGGAACATCTCCGCCACCCACGACGGCGGTCTGCTGGTGCTGAAGATCGTCGACGACAAGGGCGTCCCGGTGCAGGCCGCAAAAATGGAGGTGATCCTCGGCCGCCCCACCCACCAGAAGGCCGACCGCGTCCCGCAGTTCCGCTGGGACGGCACCGCCTACGTCGCGCGCGAGGAGCTGGCGAAGGGCAACTGGGATCTCTGGATCAACGCCACCGCGATGGACGGCACGCCCTTCGAACAACGCCTCGAAATGTATCAGCCCTGAGCCGCGAAAGCCCCCCGTCATGACCGCCACCATGCGCCCGCCCGCCTCTGCCTGCCCCGCCTGCGTCGCCGCCCCGGCGGCCCAGTCGCTGGCCGATCTCGAGGTCCCGAAAGACGCGCATATCGTCCTCTCGCTGCCGACGATCCACTGCGCCGCCTGCATGTCGAAGGTGGAGCGCGCGCTGAACGCCGATCCGCGCGTGCACAGCGCCCGCGTCAACCTGACCATGAAGCGCGTGAGCCTCGCGGGCGACACCGGGCTGACCGCCGACGACGTGATCCCGCTGGTCGAGGCGGCAGGCTACGAGGCGCATGAACTCGACACCACGGCGCTCTCGGCCACCGCGACCGACCACGCGGGCCGCGACCTCCTGATGCGCCTCGCCGTGGCGGGCTTCGCCGCGATGAACGTCATGCTGCTGTCGATCGCCGTCTGGTCCGGCGCCGCGGGCGAAACCCGGGACCTCTTCCACTGGATCTCCGCGCTGATCGTGCTGCCGGCGGTGGCCTTCTCCGCACAGCCGTTCTTCGTCAACGCATGGCGGGCGCTGGCCGCGCGCTCTCTCAACATGGACGTGCCGATCAGCCTCGCCATCCTGCTGGCTGTCTTCACCTCGCTCTGGGAAACGTCGCTCTCGGGCGAACACGCCTATTTCGACGCGGCCATCGCGCTGACCTTCTTCCTGCTCACGGGCCGCTACCTAGATCACCGCACCCGCTCCGTCGCGCGCTCCGCGGCCGAGGAACTGGCCGCCCTCGAAGTGCCCCGCGCCTGGCGCCTGACCGGGGCGGGCGAGGAACAGGTCAGCGTCGCCGACCTCCGCATCGGCGACCTGATCCGCGTCCGCCCCGGCGGCCGCATGCCCGTCGACGGCGAGATCGTGGACGGCACCTCCGAACGCGACCGCTCGCTCCTGACCGGGGAAACCCTGCCGGTGCTGGGCGCGCCCGGCACCGCCGTCAGCGCGGGCGAGGTCAACCTCACCGGCCCCCTGACCATCCGCGCCAGCGCCGTGGGCCGCGACACCTCGCTCGCCCGCATGGCCGACCTCGTGGCCATCGCGGAATCGGGCCGCTCGCGCTACACCTCGCTCGCCGACCGCGCGGCCAAGCTCTACGCGCCGGGCGTGCACATCCTCTCCGCGCTCAGCTTCCTCGGCTGGCTGGTCTACAGCGGCGACGTGCGCACCGCGCTGAACATCGCCGCCGCCGTGCTGATCATCACCTGCCCCTGCGCGCTGGGTCTCGCGGTGCCCGCCGTGACCACCGCCGCCTCGGGCCGGCTGTTCCGCAAGGGCCTGCTGATCAAGGACGCCACCGCGCTGGAACGGCTGGCACAGGTCGACACCGTGGTCTTCGACAAGACCGGCACGCTGACCGCCGGCACGCCTGAGCCGGTGAACCTCGACGCCTTCACCACCGCCGACCTTGCCATCGCCCACGCGCTGGCCGAAGGGTCCGCCCATCCGCTCTCCCGTGCGCTCACCACGGCGGCACGGGCGGCGGGCATCGCGCCCGCCCCTGTCACCGACGTGACCGAGGTCCCGGGCTACGGCACAAGCGCCATCTGGCAGGGGCGCAGGGTGCGCCTCGGCCGCGCCGCCTGGGTCGGCGGCAACGCCACCGACCAGACCGCCGCCTGGCTGCAGATCGGCGATGCGCCGCCGCAGGCCTTCCTCTTCACCGACCGCCTGCGCGACGGCGCCGCCGAGGCCGTGGCCGCCTTCCGGCAATCCGGCCTGAAGGTCATCCTGATGTCCGGCGACACCACGGCGGCGGTCGAAAGCCTCGCCGCCCGCCTCGATATCACCCAGTGGATGGCCGAGGCCCTGCCGCAGGACAAGGCCGCCCGCATCAAGGCGCTCTCCGATCAGGGCGCACACGTGCTGATGGTGGGCGACGGGCTCAACGACACCGCCGCGCTGACCGCCGCGCATGTCTCGATCTCGCCCGCCTCCGCACTGGACGCGGCGCGCGTGGCCTCCGACATCGTGCTTCTGGGCCAAAGCCTCGCGCCGCTCCCCGAGGCCGCAGCCACCGCCCGCAAGGCCGTGAAGCGCATCCGCGAGAACTTCACCATCGCCACGTGGTACAACATCGTCGCGGTGCCCCTCGCGGTGGCGGGCCTCTGCTCGCCGCTGATCGCCGCGCTGGCCATGTCGGCCAGCTCTATCACCGTCTCGCTGAACGCCCTGCGGCTGCGCTGAGACGTCCCCGAAACGGCCCGAAAGGCACACGACTGATGAATGTCCTCACCTACCTGATCCCGATCTCCCTCGTGCTGGGCGTCGCGGGCCTCCTGTTCTTCGTCTTCACGATCCGCTCGAACCAGTACGACGACCCCGAAGGCGACGCCCAGCGCATCCTTTCGGGCGACTACGACGACCGCCCGAAACAGGACTGACCGGCGAAACGCCCCCGCCCGGGACCGCCCCGCCCTTCATCTTGGCAGAAATACCTCGGGGGAGTCGCCCGGAGGGAGACGGGGGCAGCGCCCCCCCCTCCCTGCAAGACACTCACCCGGCGAGGATCATGTCCGAGGCCTTCTCCGCCATCATGATGACCGGGGAATTGGTGTTGCCGCTCACGATCCGCGGCATGGCGCTGGCATCGACCACGCGCAGCCCGCCCACGCCCCGGAACCGCATCTCGCCGTCCAGCGGCGCACTGTCGTCCGTGCCCATCCGCACGGTCGAAACGGGATGGAAGATCGTCGTCCCGATCTGCCCTGCCGCCTCCGCCAGCTCCGCCGCGCTCTCGAAATCCGGGCCCGGCTTCAGCTCCACCGGGGCGTATTTCGCCATCGGCCTCTGCGCCATGATCCGCCGCGTCAGCCGGATCGCGTCGACGGCCACCCGCCGGTCGCCCTCGGTCGCGAGGTAATTCGGCGCGATCTTCGGCGCCGTGCGGAAATCGGGCGAGGCCAGCGTCACCGTGCCCCGGCTCTCGGGGCGCAGGTTGCACACGCTCGCCGTCAGCGCCGGAAAGTTGTGCAGCGGCTGGCCGAAGGCTTCCAGTGACAGGGGCTGCACGTGGTACTCCAGGTCCGCCGTGGCCAGCCCCTCGCGCGAACGGGCAAAGGCGCCCAGCTGCGACGGCGCCATGGACATCGGCCCGGACCGGCGGAACGCGTATTCCGCCCCGATCAGCGCCTTGCCGAACAGCGAATTGGCCAGCGTGTTCAGCGTCTTGGCCTTCTCCAGCCGCCAGGCGCAGCGCAATTGCAGGTGGTCCTGCAACTCCGCCCCCACGCCCGGCGCCTCCGCCACCACGTCGATGCCGTGTTCCGCCAGCAGCGCCCCCGGCCCGATCCCGGACAACTGCAGGATATGCGGCGATCCGATCGCCCCCGCCGACAGGATCAGGTCAGACACGCAGCGCACCTCCCGCTCCGTGCCGCCCTGCTCGAAGACCACGCCCACCGCGCGCCCCTCCTCGACGACCAGCCGCTTCACATGCGCGCCGGTCTCCACCTTCAGGAAATCCTTGCGCGCCCCGCGCAGGAAGGCCTTGGCGGTGTTCATCCGCCAGCCGCCCTTCTGGTTCACCCGGAAATAGCCCACACCCTCGTTGTCGCCGGTGTTGAAGTCCTCGGTGCGCGGCAGGCCCTCGGCCTCCGCGGCGGCCATCCAGTCGTCCAGCACCTGCCAGTGCAGGCGCTGGTTCTCCACCCGCCAGGGGCCGCCTGCGCCATGGAACTCCGACTTGCCGCCGACATAGTCCTCCGACTTCAGGAAATAGGGCAGCACGTCGTCCCAACCCCAGCCGGTGAGCCCCATCTGCCGCCAGCCGTCGTAATCCGCCGCCTGCCCGCGCAGGTAGAGCATCCCGTTGATCGACGAACAGCCGCCCAGCACCTTGCCGCGCGGATAAAGCAGTTGCCGTCCGCCGAGACCCGGCTCGGCCTCCGTGCGGAAACACCAGTCGGTGCGCGGGTTGCCGATGCAGTAGAGGTAGCCCATCGGGATATGCACCCAGTGGTAGTTGTCGCGGCCCCCGGCCTCCAGCAGCAGCACCCGCCGCCCCGCATCCGACAGGCGCCGCGCCAGCACGCAGCCCGCACTGCCCGCGCCCACCACGATGTGATCCCAATTGCCCTGCATTTCTGCCCCCCTCTCTGCTCCGCCGCCACCTTGGCCCAGCGCGGGGGGCACCGCAATGTCACAGGGGCGCGTGCGTCACGGTCCCCGGCACGGGCAGGTCCGGCGACCTTGCGTCCGGGCGGGACAGACGCCCCGCCTCAGACCGGCAGCGCCGTGGTCTTGAACACCGTCTTCAGCGCAAAGGACGACTGCATCTGCGCCACGCCCGGCAGGCGCGTCAGGTACTGGCGGTGGATGCGGGCGTAATCCTCCGTGTCCTCGGCCACGACCTTCAGGATGTAATCCGCCGTGCCCGCCATCAGGTGGCACTCCAGCACGGCCGGCACCCGGGACACGGCGGTCTCGAAGGCTTCCAGCACCTCGTCGGCCTGCGCCTGCAGGGTGATCTCCACGAAGACGGTGGTCGGCAGCGCCAGCTTGCGCGCATCCAGAAGCGCCACGTAGTCGCGGATGTAGCCCTCCGCCTCCAGCCGCTGCACCCGCCGGTGACAGGCCGAGGGCGACAGGTTGACCTGTTCGCTGAGGTCCGCGTTCGACATGCGGCCCTTGCGCTGAAGCACCCTGAGGAGTCGCCGATCCGTCTCGTCCAGCGCCATATTCGAAGATTCCTCCCGCTTGCCCTGCAAACCGTCGAACAATCGTGCGCGGCGGTGCGCAAAGTTGCCCCAGTCTCGCACCCTTTTGCAAGGCTCCCATGGCATAATTGCGCACCCCAACAGGACCAAAGGCACAAAGGATCACGACATGAAGATCGGATGCCCCACAGAAATCAAACCACAGGAATTCCGCGTCGGCCTGACGCCCAACGCCGCACAGGAAGCGGTGGCGCACGGCCATTCGGTGATCGTCCAAAAAGGCGCGGGCCTCGGCGCAGGTTTCACCGATGAGGATTACACCGCCGCCGGCGCCGCGCTGGCCGACACCGCGGCAGAGGTCTTTGCCACCGCCGAGATGATCGTCAAGGTGAAGGAGCCGCAGGCCCCCGAACGCGCCATGCTGCGCGAGGGCCAGGTGCTCTTCACCTACCTCCACCTCGCCCCCGATCCGGAGCAGACCCGCGACCTGATCGCCTCCGGCGCGACCTGCATCGCCTATGAGACCGTGACCGACGACCGGGGCGGCCTGCCCCTGCTGGCGCCCATGTCCGAGGTCGCGGGCCGTCTGGCGCCGCAGGTCGGCGCATGGTCGCTGCAGAAGGCCAACGGCGGCCGCGGCGTGCTGATGGGCGGCGTCCCGGGCGTCGGCCCCGCCAGGGTGGCGGTGATCGGCGGCGGTGTCGTCGGCACCCACGCGGCGCGGGTTGCCGCGGGCATGGGCGCGGAGGTCACCGTGCTCGACCGGTCGCTCTCGCGGATGCGCTATCTCGACGACGTCTTCGGCGCGGTCTTCCGGACGCGCTACGCCTCTGCCGGGAACACCGCAGAGCTGGTGGCCGAGGCCGACATGGTCATCGGCGCCGTGCTGATCCCCGGCGCCGCCGCGCCGAAACTGGTCAGCCGCGCGCAGCTTTCGACGATGAAGCCCGGCGCGGTGATCGTCGACGTGGCCATCGACCAGGGCGGCTGCTTCGAGACCTCGAAGGCCACCACCCACCAGGACCCGATCTACGAGGTGGACGGCATCGTGCACTACTGCGTGGCCAACATGCCGGGCGCCGTTGCGCGCACCTCGACGCTGGCGCTCGGCAACGCGACGCTGCCCTTCATGCTGGCACTGGCGGACAAGGGCTGGCGCAAGGCCTGTGCCGACGACCCGCACCTGGCCGCCGGCCTGAACGTGCACGCCGGCCGGATCACCAATGCGCCGGTGGGCGAGGCGCTGGGCCTGGACGCGATCACGCCCGCGGCGGCGCTGGCGGCCTGAACGGTTTCGCCGTGCTGCGCACGGCGACCCG
>NZ_JBRBWD010000023.1:0-73080 GCF_052825245.1 Sagittula sp. | reverse complement strand
CCCCCCCCCCGCCCCCCCCCCCCCCCCCCCCCCCCCCCCCCCCCCCCCCCCCCCCCCCCCCCCCCCCCCCCCCCCCCCCCCCCCCCCCCCCCCCCCCCCCCCCCCCCCCCCCCCCCCCGGTCGGATCGCGCAGCGATCCGAAACCGGAACCGGCGTCAGTCGGGGCGGTCATGATCCTTCCCGGGACCGGCCGAGGCCGAAGGGGTTGGGCGGGGCCTGCCTGTCTTCGGCCTCCCTTGCGGTGTCTTCGGGGGCGGGGCTGCGGGTGCCGCCCTTGCCGCCCGCCACATCCGCCGCGACGGAGAGCGATTCCTTGACGGCCGCCTGCGTTTCCGCCGTCTGGCGTTCGATCTGCGCGAGCAGGCTTCGGGTTTCCGAGAGCCCCTCGCGGGTGATCGAGGTGGCGGCGCGGATGGTCTCGCCGTATTCCGACAGTTCCGACAGCGCGTTGGAGAGGTCCTGGTTGATCTCCTTTGTGCCGAGCGCCACGCGGATGACCTCGCGCTGTCCCAGTTCGGCGGTGGTGCGGTTCATGCGTTCGAGGCTGATCTTGGCGGCTTCGGAGCTTTCGCCGAGCGCCGCGGCAGAGACGGCCTGCAGCACGGTCGAGAGCTGGTCGGCCACGCCCGCCACGCCGGAGGTGTGGAGCTGGCGCGTCTTGGCGACCTGCTGTTCGTTCGCCACCTTCATGGAGTGGATGCGGTGGCCGGAGGCGGTCAGTTCGGCCAGCACCGCGGTGGTGTCCACCGACGACCGGCCGAGGTTCGAGATGTAGGCGTTGATGTCGCGTTCCAGGCGTTCCTGCCCCAGCTTCTCGAGGTCGCTGCCGGCCGCCTCGATCGACTTGCGGATCTCCTCGCGCCGGGCCTCGTTGCGGGTGTCGACTTCCTTCGTGGCGTCCGAGAGGATCGCGTACATCGACCGCATGGTGAAGTTCGCCTCGTCGAGGTTCTCGATCTGGCCGTTCATGCCGTTGAAGTGGCCGAGCACGCTGGAGACGCGGGCCTCCGTCGTGTCGATGAAGTCCTGCGCGGACTTTACCAGCGCCTCCTGCCGGGCCTTGTGCTCCTCGGACGTGATGTCGAGCAGCTCCTTCAGCTTTGCCTTCTCCGCCGCGAATTCGGCGTATTGCGCGCTTTGCGGAGCGTCGGCGTCGAGCGCCTTCATCTCGGCCAGGATGCCCTGGAGCTTCTTCGTGTCAGCGGCCAGCGCGACCTCGTTCTGGGCCATCTTGTCCTGCGCCGTCTTCTTCACCCCGCCGAAGCCGAAGAAGCTGCGGTCGTCCTTGAGAAATCCGTTCTCGGCCTTCAGCGCGCGGATGTTGTCCTCGAGATCGAGCATCTGCTCGCGCAGGACGGCCTTCTTCCCGGCGCGCTGCTTCGCGTCCTCGCGCTCGCGCAGGAGTTCCTGGAAGATGTCGAAGGTCACACCGTTCATGCGCAGGGTGTAGACGGCTTCGACGATGTCGGTGAGCGGGCCGATCCGCTCCTCGAAGGTCATGAGCGCGGTGTTGATGTCCTCGAAGACCTGCTTGAGTTCGCCGAAGGCCTCCGTGTCGGTGAGCGCGATGATCTCCTGCGCCATGCGCTTGCGCTCGAACTGGAGGTATTCCTTGAAGGCGTTGAAGGCGGCGAGATTCTCACGCGCCCTGGCGCGGTCGTCGGTGAAGGTCAGGGCCTGAGTCACCTGGTCGAGCTTGTCCTGAGGCGAGGCGCTTTCGTCGAGCATGATCCTGAAGAACGGGTTGTCCTGGATCGCGGCAGAGGCCTGCCCGGCCGTCTTTTCAGTGCCTCTTGTTTCGGCATCCGCCTGCGCCGCCGGCGTGGCATGGGCCTTCACGAAGTCCCTGGCAGAGGTGATCTTGGCGGCTTTGGGCTTGGCGGCGTCGGACATGAAATACCTGTTCCTGAATGGCGGTCCCGGCTGGCCGGGACGGATCAATTGCCGCTCACGATACATCGCGTGATGCGATTTGGAAGCCGCTTTCGTCGTTTTTCCGGGCAGGTTCAGTCTGTTGCAGCGGGCGGCGAGGGGCGTGGCCCGGGGTCTTCGCGCGAGCGCGCGGGCCGGAGAAATCGCCATGGTTGAAAGGGGCTTGCGGCTGTCGCCGGGCCGCCCATGGCCCACATGCGCAAATTTTGGGCGCACCGCGTTCATCTGCCCGATTGTTGAACGTTTCGCTTCACCCGCGCGCCCGCGCCATGGCAGGGTGATTGCCGGGCCCCCGCCGAGAAAGACGAAAAGGGGGCATACAACCTGACAGGGGAGAGACACCGTGCTGCATCGCAATCTGTTCGCGCTTGCCGGTCTGTCGCTGGCCACCGGACTTGCCACCGGAGCCGCCGCCGAGACCGATATGCCGTTCGCACTGGACTGGAAATTCGAAGGGCCCTCCGCGCCGTATTTCGTCGCCATCGACAAGGGCTATTTCGGCGATGCCGACCTGACGGTGGAAGTGACCGCCGGGCAGGGCTCGCTCGACGCCATTCCGAAGGTCGCGACCGGCGCCTTTCCGGTGGGCTTCGCCGACATCAACTCGCTGATCAAGTTCCTCGACCAGAACCCCGGCGCGCCGGTGACGGCGGTCATGATGGTCTACGACAAGCCGCCCTTCGCCATCGTCGGGCGCAAGTCGCTGGGCGTCGAGACGCCGAAGGACCTGGAAGGCAAGGTGCTGGGCGCGCCGCCGCCGGACGGCGCATGGGCACAATTCCCGATCTTCGCCGCCGAGAACGACCTCGACATGGACGCGATCACGGTGGAGCCGGTGGGCTTCCCGACCCGAGAGCCGATGCTGGCCGAGGGCAAGGTGGCGTCGGTCACCGGCTTCTCCTTCTCGTCCTTCCTGAACCTCGTGCGGCTGGGCGTGCCGGAGGACGACATCTCCACCATCCTGATGGCCGACCACGGCGTCGACCTCTACGGCAACGCGATCATCGTCAACACCGACTTCGCCACCGAGAACCCGGAGGCCGTGAAAGGCTTCCTTGAAGCGGTCGCGATGGGCTGGAAGGACGCCATCGCCGATCCGGCGGGCGCCACCGAAAGCCTGATGGAGCGTAACCCGGCGGCGGATGCGGAGCTCGAAGAGCGTCGCCTGCAGCTGGCCATCGACGCCAACGTGGTGACCGACTGGACGCAGGCGAACGGCTTCGGCGGGATCGACGACGACCGCATGGCAAGCGCCATCGAGCAGATGAAGCTGACCTACGAGTTCCAGAACGAACCCGACGCGTCGCTCTATTTCTCCGACGCCTACCTGCCGGACGGCGGCTTCGCGCTAGAGTGACAGGACAGGTGGGGAACCCGCCCTGCCGGGCGGATCCCCCACCCTACGAACGGGCCGGGCCATGGGTCCGGCCCCTTTCACAACGACACGACCGGGCGCGGGGGCCACATGGGAAATCTGATCGACATCAAGGATGTGCGGCACACCTACCAGACGCAGAACGGCCCCTTGCCGGTGCTGGACGGGCTGAACGTCTCTGTCCCGGAGGGCGGCTTCTGCGCCGTGGTCGGACCGTCGGGCTGCGGCAAGTCCACCCTGACCCGGCTGATCGCCGGGCTGATGAAGCCGGATCAGGGCGAGGTCTGGCTGCACGGCGAACGGGTGAAGGGACCGCGCTCCACCGTCGGCATGGCCTTCCAGAACCCCGTCCTGCTGGAATGGCGGACGATCCTGCAGAACGTGGTCCTGCCGCTCGAGATCGTGCCGAACAGGCTGTCGCGGAAGGAGCAGGAAGACCGCGCGCGCTACCTGCTTTCGCTGGTGGGGCTCACCGGGTTCGAGGACAAGCGCCCCTCCGAGCTCTCCGGCGGCATGCGGCAGCGCGCCTCGCTCTGCCGGGCGCTGGTGCACAAGCCCGAGGTGCTGATCCTCGACGAACCCTTCGGCGCGCTCGACGCCTTCACCCGCGAGGACCTCTGGCAGACCATGCACAGGGTGAAGGAGAAGGAGCCCTTCACCGGCGTCCTCATCACCCACGACCTGCGCGAGTCGATCTTCCTCGCCGACCAGGTGATCGTGCTGTCGGGGCGGCCCGCCCGCACGCAATACGTGCTCGACGTGCCGGACACCGGGCCGCGCGACCTAGACCACCTCTACACCGCCGAGGCCGCCGAGATGCTGGGCATCCTGCGCCACCAGATCGAGATCGCGCAGGGCAGGGCCGCGGCCTGAGGGTGCCCCCTCCGGCAGGCGCTCCTCCCCCTGCTTCTCTGCTTCGAAAATACTCACATTCCGGCGCCGCCACACGCGCCGCCGCCCGACCGAAAAAGAACCGCCATGCGTCTCAAAGCCTTTCTCACCCCGGTCATCGCCGTGATCATCTTCCTCCTGCTGTGGGAACTGCTGGTCTGGGCCATGGGCTGGCCGAACTACAAGATGGCCTCGCCCTCGGACCTGCTGCCCGCCTACACCCGCTACTGGGAACTGTTCCTCGTCATGGGCTGGCAGACGCTCTGGCGGACGGTGGCGGGGCTGCTGCTGGCCATCGTGGTGGGCGTCGTGATCGGCATGATCATGGGCTTTTCCCGCACGATGCGCGACGCGCTCTACCCGCTGCTTGTGGGCTTCAACGCCATCCCGAAGGCCACCGTCGTGCCGATCATCGCGCTGATGTTCGTCGGCATGCACGACTTCAACACCGTGCTGATCGCCTTCATGATCTCCTTCTTCCCGATCGCCGTGTCGATCTCCATCGGGCTGTCGACGCTCGAGCCCGAGTACCGCGACATCCTGCGCTCGCTCGGGGCCAGCCAGACCACCATCTTCTGGAAGATCGCCCTGCCCAAGACCTTGCCGGAGTTCTTCGGCGCGCTGAAGGTCTCGGTCACGCTGGCCTTCATCGGCACCAACCTGATGGAGATCGTCTCGCCCCACGGCCGCGGCCTCGGCGCGCTCTTCGACTCGGGCAAGACCAACTCCGACTACCCGCTGATGTTCGCTGTCCTGATCGCGCTCGCCTTCCTGGGCATCGTTCTCTACTACGTCGTCGTTGCGCTGGAGAAGGTCTTTGCGGGCTGGGCAGAGCGCGCGCCGGGCTGAGGCGGGAGACCGGCGCCGAGGGCGCGTCAGCGGCGCGGAAACCTCTGGACAGGTGCGCCGGAAGCGGCTGAAACTGGACGGCAGCCGCCCGGCACACCCACGGGCCATGTCCGGCGCGGGCCCTGCGCATTATCCGCACACGCCCCGGCCTGTCCGAAACAGCGCGCTCCCGCGTTGACACGACTCGACAACATTGTTTACGTGTGAACAAACTGGCGCCGAAAACGGCTGCCGCGGGAGGATCGCATGGACACGACAGAGACGCTCGTCACTTACGAGCTCAAGGGCGCCGTTGCGCTGATCGGGCTGAACCGTCCCGAAAAACGCAACGCGATTTCCGACCGTTTTGTCGAGGCCATCGACGAAGCCGTACAGCGCGCGCAACGCGAAGCCCGCGCCGGGGTGATCTTCGGCCACGGCAAGCATTTCTGCGCCGGGCTCGACCTTGCCGAACATTCGGAGAAACCGCTCTTCGAGGCGGTGAAGGGGTCGCGCCGCTGGCACGCGGTCTTCGACGGGATCGAGCGCGGCACCATCCCCTTCGTCGCGGCGATCAGCGGGGCCGCGGTGGGTGGCGGCTTCGAACTGGCCGCCTCCACCCAGATCCGCGTGGCGGACCAGACCGCCTTCTTCGCCCTGCCCGAAGGTCAGCGCGGCATCTTCGTGGGCGGCGGCGGCTCGGTCCGGATCGCCCGTCTGATCGGCGCGCCGCGCATGGGCGACATGATGCTGACCGGCCGCGCCCTGAAGGCCACGGAGGCCGAGGCCTGGGGCGGCGTGTCCTACGTGGTGGCGGAAGGCGAGGCGCTGACCAAGGCCGTCGCGCTGGCCGAGCAGATGGCCACCAATGCCGAGTTCACCAACTACGCGATCATCAACGCCCTGCCGCGCATCGCCGACATGTCGTCCGAGGACGGGCTTTTCGCCGAATCCATGGTCGCGAGCCTCGCCACGATGACCGACGACGCGAAGGACCGCCTGCGCGCCTTCCTCGAAAAGCGCGCCGCGAAGGTGCAGGACCCCAATGCCTGAGGGCGACGAGGCCCTGGCCTACGGCCCGCTGGCGGACAGCCTCGGGTTCCTGCTGCGCCTGTCGCAGCTGCGCAGCTTTGCCCAGTTCTACAGCGACTTCGAATCCGCCGGGATGCGTCCCGGCGAATGGTCGGTGTTGCTGATGCTGGCCGAGAACCCGGGCGTCCGTCAGGGCGTCCTGGCCAAGGCGCTGCGGATCAAACGCGCGCACATGACGAAGATGGTGCACGGGATGGAGGCCGAGGGCCTCGTCCGCCGCACGGTGCCGCAAGGCGACAAGCGGTCGGTGGAACTCTGGCTGACGGAGGAGGGCACGGCCCGCGTCGATGCGCTCCGCCCGTCGTTCGTGATCCACGAGGGTACCTCGCCCGTGCCGCTCAGCGACGCGGAGGCGGAGCAGCTGAAAACCCTCCTCCGGCGCTACCTGAAGATGGAGAGCTGACATGGCCGACCCCGTCCTGATCGCCGGAGGCGGCATCGGCGGCCTCGTGACCGCGCTGACCCTGCACCAGATCGGCGTGCCCTGCGTGGTCTACGAGAAGGTGCGCGAGCTGAAACCCCTGGGCGTGGGCATCAACCTGCAGCCCAACGCGGTGCGCGAGCTTTACGACCTGGGCATCGGGCCGGAGGTGCTGGACCGCGTCGGCGTGCCCGCGCGCGAATGGGCGCTGGTCGGCCTGAACGGCAACGACATCTACGCCGAGCCGCGCGGGCTGGAGGCGGGCTACGACTGGCCGCAATACGCCGTGCACCGCGGCGCCTTCCACATCGCGCTGCTTGAGGCGTTCCGCGAACGTGCCGGCAAGGACGCGGTTCGGACCGGCCACGCCTCGGCGGGCTACGAACAGGACGAGGACGGCGTCACGCTGGTGATGCAGACAGAAGCCGGCGAGGTCCGCGCCCGCGGCAGCCTGCTGATCGGGGCGGAGGGCATCCACTCCGCCACCCGCGCGCAGATGCACCCCGACCAGCCGCCGATCCACTGGGGCGGCGCGGTCATGTGGCGCGGCACCACGCGGGCGGCCCCGATCCGCACCGGCTCCAGCTTCGTGGGGCTCGGCACGCACCGGCACCGGATGGTGATCTACCCGATCTCCGCCCCGGACGCGGACGGGCTGGCGACGATCAACTGGATCGCCGAACTGGTCGTCGACAAGAGCGAGGGCCGGGGCGAAAGCGGCTGGTTCCGCCCGGTGGAAATCGCGGAATTCGCCCATCACTTCGAGGGCTTCCGCTACGACTGGCTGGACGTCCCGGACCTGCTGTCCCGCGCCGACATCGCCTACGAGAACCCGATGATCGACCGCGACCCGATCCCCACATGGGTCGACGGGCGCGTGGCGCTTCTGGGCGACGCGGCCCATGCGATGTATCCGACCGGCTCCAACGGCGCGAGCCAGGCGGTGATCGACGCGCGCACGCTGGGCCAGTGCCTGCTGGCGGAGGGCGTCGGCCCGGCCGCGCTTGCCGCCTACGACGCGCGCCTTGCCGGACCCGTGGGCCAGCTTGTGCTGCGCAACCGGGGCGCCGGTCCCTTCGGCCTCCTGAACATGGTCGACGAACGCTGCGGAGGGGAGTTCGACGACATTGACGCGGTGATCCCGCCCGCGGAACGCGACGCCTTCATGGCGGGCTACAAGGCGGCGGCGGGCTTTGCCCGCGAGGCCCTGAACGAGGCCCCCCGCATGATCCCCGAGGGCGCCCGCGTCTGACGCGTTTGCCCGCGTGCCACCAGCGGCTGCCCCTGGTTGATACTGGCAAAGAAACCTTCGCCTGCGCCCTTGGCCCCGCCCCGCTTTTCGGGGATGGTCGCGCAAACGGACATGCGGGAGACGAGGCGATGCTGAAACGGGAACTGGGGGCCGGCGGCCCGGAGGTCGCGGCGCTGGGTGTGGGGGCGATGTCCTTCTCGGACTTCTACGGTCCGGTCAGCGTCGAGGAGGCGCACGCCGTGCTGGACGCGGCGCTCGACGCGGGCGTGACGCATATCGACACCTCCAACGTCTACGGCATGGGCCGCTCCGAAGAGACCATCGGCGCCTACCTCAAGCGCTACGCGGGCAAGGGCGGCATGCCCTTCACCATTGCCACGAAGGCGGCGATCACCCGGGACGCGGAGGGGCGGCGCACCTTCGACAACGCGCCCGAACACCTCGAGGCAGAGCTGGACCAGAGCCTGAGGCGCCTTGGGGTGGAGCAGGTGGCGCTCTTCTACGTGCACCGCCGCGACCCCCGGCACGAGATCGAGGCGGTGACGGAAACCCTCGCCGCGCTCAGGGCGAAGGGCAAAATCGCCGCCTTCGGCTTTTCCGAGATCGCGCCGACCTCGCTCCGGCGCGCGGCGGCCGTTGCGCCGGTGGCGGCGGTGCAGTCGGAATACTCGCTGCAGACGCGCCTGCCGGAACTGGGACTTCTGCAGGCCTGCGAGGATCTCGGCACGGCGCTGGTCGCCTTCTGCCCGGTGGGCCGCGGGCTGCTGTCCGACACGCCGCCCACGCCGGAGCGTGTGGCCGCGAGCGGCTTCATGTCCGGCAATCCGCGCTTCACCGGCGGCAACCTCGACCGCAACATCGCGGCCAGCGCGCCCCTGCGCGAGATGGCGGCAGACATGGGCGTGGCGACCGCATCCCTCGCCATCGCATGGACCCTGGCCAAGAGCCCCGCGATCCACGCGATCCCGGGCACGCGCAGCACCGCGCATTTCGCCGAACTGGTCGCCGGCGCCGGTATGAAGCTGTCGCCCGACATCGTCGCGGAGATCGAACAGCGGCTGCCGGTCGGCTGGTGCCACGGCGCGCGCTACTCCGACGCGCAGTCCGTGGGACCGGAAGCCTACTGCTGACGCGGCCCAAGCGGAGCGTCGTCCGGTTCGGGCAAACCCGGTGCTGCCTTCATCTTGGCAAAAATACCTGAATGCCCCGACGCACCGGCGCGCGCCGCCGGCAGGGGGCTGTTCACGGGGCCACCAAGGTACGCGCGCCCGAAGGGCGCGCGGATCGGATCGCGTCAGCGATCCGAAACCCTCAGCGCCCAGTCCACGCCAGCCTCTGCCACCGCCATGCGCGCCGCCGCGCCGGAGAGCCAGAGGTCGAGCGCCGCGCTTGGACCGAGCGATCCAAGCAGGCGCTCCGCCAGCCCCGCGGCCACGACCTCCCAGGCGGCGCGCAGCGCCGCGTCTGCGGCAAGGGCCTGCGCCTCAGGTTTCGCGCCTGAAAGCCGCTCCACGAGGGTATCGAGCCGCGCCAGCAGCGCCGGGAAGACCGCGTCCCCCTCCAGCCGGGCCGTCAGGGCCGCGCGGATTGTCGCGCCGTCCTTCAGCAGGCGGCGGAACAGCACGTCCTGCGCCTGCATGCCGGTGGTGCCTTCGTAGATCGTGGTGATGCGGGCGTCGCGGAAGTGCCGCTCGGCGGGCCATTCCCGGGTGTAGCCCGCGCCGCCCAGCACCTGGATCGCGGCACAGGCATTGGCCTGCCCCATCTCGCCGCCGAAGGTCTTGGCCAGCGGCAGCAGGAAGGCCGAGAGCGCGGCGGCCTCCGGGTCGCCGCCCTGCGCCTGGCCCAGCGTGACGGCGGTCTCCACCACCAGGGCGGCGGCGATCAGCGCGCGCGCCTCCATCAGCCAGAGCTGGCGACGGACGTCCGGGTGGGTGGCAATGGCGACGGGGGCGGCGTCGGGCCGTCCGCCCTGCCTGCGGTCCCCGGCATAGTCGCGCGCCAGCGTGGCGCATGTGGCGGCGACGCCCGCGCCCTGCACGCCGACCTGCAGGCGCATCAGTTCGATCATGTTGAAGAGCGCGGGCAAGCCGCGGCCGGGCGTGCCGATCAGCGTGGCCTCCGCACTTTCGAACCGCAGCACGCAGGTGGGCGAGCCGTGCAGGCCCAGCTTCTCCTCGATCCGCTCGACGAAGATGCCGTTCCTGCTGCCGTCCTGCAGCGTGTCGGCAACGAGGAACAGCGACAGGCCGCGCGTGCCCTCCTCCGGCGCGCCGGTCCGGGCGAGGCAGAGTTGGCCGATGCGCTCTGCCATGTCGTGATCGCCGAAACTGATCCAGCATTTCGTGCCCGAGACGGTCCAGCCCTCGCCCTCTGCCGTGGCCCTGGTGCGGATGCGGCCCACGTCGGAGCCCGCGTCCGGCTCCGAGATGCAGATCGTCGCCGCCCACTGGCCGGAGGCGAGTTTCGGGCACCACTCTGCCGCCAGTTCCGGCGCGGTGGCTGCCAGGCAATGCGCCGCCGCGCGGGTCGATCCCAGCGCCATCATGAAGGGCAGGGCCGCGCCCTCCATCGGCAGGGAGGCTGCCGCGTGCAGCGCCAGCGGCAGGCCCATGCCGCCAAGGTCTGGATCGAGGTCGGCGGCGATCCAGCCGTCCGCGCCCATCTGCCGGAAGGCGTGCGCATAGCCATCTGGCGTCCTGACCCGGCCATCCTCGATGCGGCAGCCCGCCGTATCGGCATGGGCGGCGAGGGGCGCGAGGGCGGTCTGCGCGAATTTCGCGGCCTCCGAGAGGATCTGCAGCGTGGCCGTGTCGTCGAGGTCGGCGGCCGCGGCCTGTGCCGTCCAGCCGGGCGTGGCGTCGAGGAGGGAGAGGAGCGTTTCAGGTGTCATGCGGAGGCCTTGCGTTCAGGGGAACGGGGTTCGGATCGCCGTGCGGGCTTTCCTTCGGAAATCCCTGCGGCGATCCGACGGTCGCGCGCCCCCGGCGCGCGGGACGTGCCTGTGCCGGGCGTCGGTGCGGGACGGCGCCGTCCGCAAGGCAGGTATTTCCGCCAAGATGAAGGGGGCGGGCAGCGCCCCGTTTCCGGCGGTGGCAGGTGCGGGCACCGGGGTCAGCCTTTGGCGACGTGGAGGACGCGCGGGTCTTCGGACCACAGCGCCTCCACCAGGTCGGCGCGGTGGCGCAGCACGGCGCGCTGGTTGATCGAGCCCTTGTCGGTGACCTCGCCCTTGTCGAAATCGAGCGGCACGGACATGTACATCAGCCGCAGGACGCGGGACGCGGAGCCGGTGGCGGCCCGCGCGTGGGCGGCGAGCCGGTCTGCGGTGCGTCTGCGGACCTCCGGATGGGACAGGAGTTCCTCGCCGTCGAGGTCTTCGCCCGCGATCTCGCGCAGGGCGGCGCGGTTCGGCACGACAAGAGCGCCGAGTTCGGTATGGCCTTCGCCGGCGATCACCACGTCGGAAGCGAGGCCGCCGAGGTCGTCGGTCAGTTTCGCCCGCAGGGGGCCGACGGCGACCCATGTGCCGGAGGCGAGCTTGAAGTTCTCGGCGAGCCGTCCGTCGAAGAGCAGACCCTGAGACGGGTCGTCGGGATCGGCGAAACGGAAGGCGTCGCCGAAGCGATAGAAGCCTTCCTCGTCGAAGGCCTCTTCGGTCAGCGCCGCGTTTTTCCAGTAGCCGGGGGTGATCGAGGGGCTTTTCACCCGCGCCTCCAGCTTGTCGCCCTGCGGCACGAGTTTCAGCGTCACGCCATGGGCGGGCAGGCCGAGGTTGCCGGATTTCTTCTGCCGGGCGGTGTTGATGACCGAGAAGGGGCCGGTTTCCGTCGCGCCGAAGCCGGAGGTCAGCAGCACGCCGCCCGGCACCATCTGATCGCAGACCCGGGTGAGGCGGTCCCAGACCGGCTGGGACATGCCCGCGCCCGCGTAGAACAGCATCTGGATGCGCCTGAAGAAGGTCTCGCGCAGCTTCGCGTCGGTCTCGAAGGCGTCGAGCAGCATCTGGTAGCCCAGCGGCACGTTGAAGTACCAGGTCGGCGAGATCTCGTGCAGCGTCTCGATGGTCTTGTGGATGGCCTTGGGCGTCGGACGGCCGTCGTCGATGTAGTAGGTGCCGCCGTTGTAGATCACCATGTTGAAGACCTTGTTCCCTGAGGCGGTGTGGTTCCACGGTGCCCAGTCGACGACCACGGGGGGCGTCTCCTTCATGAAGGTGAAGCACTGTTGCACCATCTGCTGGTTGGCGCAGAGCATCCGCTGGGTCTGGATCACCGCCTTGGGCGAGCCTGTGGTGCCGGAGGTGAAGAGGAATTTCGCCACGGTGTCGGGGGTGACGGCGGCGGCGGCCGTGGCCTCCGCATCGGTCAGGGGTGTCTGCGTCAGGTCGTCGAAGGACAGCGTCTCGCGCCCCTTCACCGTGCCGGTCAGGGAGGCCACGGGCACCTCCGCGCCGAAGACCGTCGTGATCGCGTCGGCGTAGGGGCCTGCGTCGTCGGCGAAGATCAGACCGGGCGAGATCTGGGCGGCGATGTCGCGCAGCTTGGCGTAGTCGCCGCCGGTCAGCGCGTAGGCGGGGGCGAGGGCGGCTGAGGGCACGCCCACGTGCTGCGCGCCGAGCGCCATGAGCGCATGGGCGATGGAGTTGCCGGAGAGGATCAGCACCGGGGTGTCCTGCGTCAGGCCGCTGCGGGCGAGCGCCTCGCCGATGGCGCGGATCCTGGCCCAGGCTTCGCCGTAGGAGAGCGTGTCCCAGCCGTCGCCGGATTTCTCGGCCATCCAGATGCGGTCGGGTGCCTCTTGCGCCCAGTGGGCGAAGCGCTGGCCCATGTGGTCGGGATAGGCGCCCAGCGGCTCTTCCTGTGCCAGCAGGATGGTGCCGTCCGCGCGGCGGTCGACGGTCAGGCGCGGTGTCCAGAAGGACACCTCTCGCGGTGTTGTGGTCATCTCTCCTCCGGGCATTTCGCCGTCCCGGTCGTTCCCCGCCGGGCCTGTTTCGGGCACGTTGACTCGAATCCGTTATTTTGTCTACTAGGAAACAATAATCGCCGCCGGAATCCTCGGGCACCGGGGAACGGGCGGTGGATATTTCCGGTTGGACAGCGCGCGGAGGCGTGCTTGTCTGGCCGCGACCCCAGGGAGGCACCATGAACATCGACGATCTGATCGCCATCGACTTTCACACCCACGCGGAGGAGCCGTGCTGCGGCCCGCGCGACGACGGCTACGACGAGTTCCAGGCCGGGATGGCCCGGTATTTCCGGAACCCGGCGGGGGCCGAGGGGATGCTGCCCTCCGTCCAGCAGACGGCGGAATACTTCCGCGAGCGCAAGATCGGCGCGGTGATCTTCCCGGTCGACGCGGAGCGGGAGACGGGCTTCCGCCGCTATTCCAACGAGGAGGTGGCGCAGATCGCCGCCGAGAACTCCGACATCCTGATCCCCTTCGCCTCCATCGACCCGCACAAGGGCAAGGCGGGCGCGCGGGAAGCGCGGCGGCTGGTGAAGGAGTTCGGGATCAAGGGCTTCAAGTTCCACCCGACGATGCAGGGTTTCTTTCCGAACGACCGCGAGGCGGCCTACACGATCTACGAGGCGATTGCCGAGGAAGGCGGGATCATGCTGTTCCACACCGGCCAGACGGGCGTGGGATCGGGCATGAAGGGCGGCATGGGTATGCGGCTGAAGTACTCGAACCCGGTGCATATCGACGATGTGGCGGTGGATTTCCCCGACACGCCCATCGTGCTGGCGCACCCGTCCTTTCCGTGGACCGAAGAGGGGCTGATGGTCGCCCAGCACAAGCCCAACGTCTACATCGACATGTCGGGCTGGTCGCCGAAGTACTTCCCCGAGATCTTCGTGAAATACGCCAATTCGATCCTGAAGAAGAAGATGCTCTTCGGGTCGGACTGGCCCGCGATCACGCCGGACCGCTGGCTGGCGGATTTCGAGACCATCGGCATCAAGGACGAGGTCAAGCCGCTGATCCTGAAGGAAAACGCCCGGCGGATCCTGAAGATCTGAGGGTTTCGCCGCCTGACGGCGGCGACCCGCGCGGGCTGCGCCCGCGCAAGGGCGCCCTGTCCCCGGCAAGGGGGCCTTGAGACCCGCCGTTCTGACCGGCCAGCGCCGAAGGGCAGCGGAGCCTTTCGGAAGAGGCGCGCAGCGGAAGAGCGCCGGTCGCGCCCGTTTGCCTGACGGTGGACACGCGCCTATGGCGGGAAGCCATGACCGGGTCATTTTATGCAGATGATGATGGGGCCGCGCTGGCGGCCCCTTTCAGATTGCGCGGCGCGGTCCTGCCCTGCGTCCGGCGCTGCCGGCCTCAGGCGATCTCGTAGAAGGAGATCACCACGGAGGCCGCCCTGCGTCCGCCCGTGCCGAGGAACAGCGGCGCGTTCACCCATTCGTACCGCGGATCGCCGGTTTCGAGGCGGCAATGCGTGCGCATGTAGTACTCCGCCGGATCGACGTCCTCGCCCGCGGCGACACGCGCCATCACGTCCTCCGGCCCGAAGCGGCGGCCGTAATTGATGATCTCGATGGTCGCGCCGTCATGCGTCTCGATCCCGTAGCGGGTGTCGAGTTCGGAGACCCCGCCGTCCCAGATCGTCTGCCAGTCGGCGCCGAGGTTCAGGACACGGCCCTTGATGCGCGGGCCCTCGCAGGTGCCTCCGACAATCGGGATGATCCGGCGGCGCCCGGCGCGGCCCCGGCCCATTTCCCGGATCGGGTCGAGCTCGACCGTCAGATCGAAGGCGTGGCGCAGCTCCGGCGGCTGGAAAAATGGCATGGGACAGGTCCTCCTCAGGTCTGCGGGACGGTTTGGCACGGCCCGCTGTCGTGATGCAATCGCGCGGTCATCCCAGCGTCAGGGCGGCCAGCCCGGCGGTCTCGCACAGAAGCTGTGCCGCGCCCAGCACGTCGCCGGTCTGGCCGCCGATCCGCCGCTGCGCCCGCCACGCCACAAGGGCCGCGGTCACCGCCACGGCGACAAGCGCGGCCAGCCCGCCGATCCCCAGCGGCAGGATCAGCACAAGCGCCAGCAGCGCGCCCGGCAGGTAGGGGCGCCCGCCCGAGGCACTGGCCGACTGGCCAAGCCCCTTCGCGCGCACCGAGGGCAGTTCCACCAGCAGGACCAGCATCGCAAGGCGGCTCAGGACGGACAGCGCCAGCAGCGCCATCAGCCCGCGCGCCGGCGAAAGCCCGGACAGCGCCGCCGCCCAGGCGCCCACCGTCAGCACCAGCGCCACCGCGCCGTAGCTGCCGATCCGGCTGTCGCGCATGATCTCCAGCGCGTGGGCCGCGTCGCGCCCGCCGCCGAAACCGTCGGCCACGTCCGCCAGTCCGTCGAAATGCAGCGCGCCGGTGATCATCACCATGGCCGCCAGCGCCAGCACGGCGGCCAGCAGCGGCGCCAGCCCGATCCAGCCCGCCAGCGCAAACACCAGCCCCCCGGCAATCCCCACTGGCAGGCCCGCCAGCGGAAAGGCCCATCGCGCCTCCGCCAGCGTCGGCACGGGCTCGGGCAGGGTGCCAACCGGCAGGCGGGTCAGGAACATCACCGCCAGCCGGATCTCGTGGAGGCGGCGCGCCGTTCTCATCCGCCGGAGACCTGCGCCTCGGCGAAGGTGGCCATGCCGTTGTGGCACTCCAGCGCCGCGCGCAGCACCCCGAGCGCCAGCGCCGCGCCGGAGCCTTCGCCAAGTGCCATGTCCAGCGTCAGGACCGGCGCCTTCTCCATCGCGGCGAGCAGGCGGGCGTGGCCCGGCTCGGCGCTCTGGTGGCCGACGATGCAATGGTCGAGGAACCGCTTGTCCTGCGCAAACAGCGGGGCCACGGCTGCGGTGCAGATATAGCCGTCGAGGATGACCGGAATGCGGCGGGCGCGGGCTTCGATCACCGCGCCGCAGATCGCCGCCTGTTCGCGCCCGCCGTAGGCCATCAGCAGGCCCAGCCCCCGCGCATCGGCGTGCAGGCTGCGGCCCTCTTCGATGACCTTTGCCTTCAGCGCCTTGCCCTCCGCGTCGGACCCGGTGCCCCGGCCCACCCAGTCGGCGGCGTCGCCCCCGAAGGCCGCGGCGGCAAGGGCGGCGGCGACGGTGGAGTTGCCGATGCCCATCTCGCCCAGCACCAGGACGGAGGTCGTCGCAGGCACGGCGCCCGCGCCGGCCTTCATCGCCTCCAGCACCTCGGCCTCCGTCATGGCGGGGCCTGCGGTGAAATCGGCGGTGGGCGTGTCGAGGTCCAGTTCGACCACGTCCAGCTCGGCCCCCGAGGCACGGCAGAGCTGGTTGATCGCCGCGCCGCCGCTGCGGAAGTTCGCGACCATCTGGGCCGTCACCTCCTGCGGGAAGGGGTTCACGCCGCGCGCGCAGATGCCGTGGTTCCCGGCAAACACCAGTGCCTGCGCCTGCGTGATCGACGGGCGGTGGGTCTTCTGCCACCCGGCCATGAAGACGGCCAGATCCTCAAGCCGTCCCAGCGCGCGCGGCGGCTTTGTCAGGCTCATCTGGCGGGCATCGGCGGCCTCGCGGGCGGCTGCATCGGCCTCCGGCAGGGTGGCGGCAAGGGCCGCGACATCGGCCAGCGTGGTCAGGTCAGAGAGTGACGTCATCGGGTTTCACCTTCAGGGGACAGCCCGCGACCGAGAGATAGACCTCGTCGCAGGCGGTTGCGATGGTTTGGTTGAGCCAGCCCGCGGCATCGCGGAATTCCCGCGCAAGCCGGTTGTCGGGCACGATGCCGGAGCCGACCTCGTTGGTCACCAGCACCACGGGGGCGGCCTGCCGGGGCAGCGCCTCGGCCAGCGCCATGCCCGCCGCGCGCCAGTCCGCGTCCGACAGCATCAGGTTGGTCAGCCACAGCGTCAGGCAATCGACAAGCCGCGGCGCATCGCCGTCGGTGGCCACGAGCGTGCCGACAAGATCGAGGGGCGCCTCGTGGTCGGTCCATCCTTCGCCGCGGCGGGCACGGTGCTGCGCGATCCGGTCACGCATCTCGTCGTCGCGGGCCTCGGCGGTGGCGATATAGACCGCACGGCCAGTGCGCGACAACGCCAGCCGTTCGGCGAGGGCCGACTTGCCGGATCGGGCACCGCCCGTGATCAGTATCGACTTTTTCATGGCGCCGTGAAAGAGCAGGTTCGGCGCGGAATGGAAAGTGGAAATCCGGGGGACTGTCAGGGCATGGGCGAAGAGCGACCGGAACTGGTCCTTATCCGGCATGCGCCGGTGGCTGAGCCGGGCGTCCTGAACGGCCGGCGCGACGTGGCGGCCCTTCTGTCGCCCGATGCCGTCGAGGCGCTGACCCTTGGCGTGGGCCGGGTGGCGCGGGTCATCGTCAGCCCGGCGCTGCGCTGCCGGCAGACGGTCGCGGCGCTCTGGCCCGGGACCGATCCCATGCAGGATGCCCGTCTCTGGGAACAGGATTTCGGCGATTTCGAGGGGCGCGCGCTGACCGACCTGCCCGACCTTGGCGAGATGACGCCGGAGGCGCTGGCCGCGCACCGCTGGCCGGGCGGCGAAAGCTTTGCCGATGTCTGCGCGCGGGTGACACCCGGTCTGCTGGACGCCGCGCGGATGGCAGAGGACCTCGCCGCGCCGGTGGCGGTCGTGGCCCATGCGGGGGTTATCCGGGCGGCGCTGGCGCTGGTCACGGGGCATGTTCCCGGCGCACTGGCCTTCGAGATCGCGCCGCTCTCGGCCACCCGGCTGGGCGTCTGGCTCGGGGCGCCCGTATCGGTGCGCAGCGTGAATCGGGTCTTCGCATGACGGGCGTTGCGGGGCATTTCGGCGAGTGGCTGCAGGGGCGGCTTGGCGCGGACGGGCCGGTGGTGCTGGTGACGCTCCATTGCCCGGCGCTGCGCGTGACACCCGGCCCGGGCCCGGCGCTGTTCCCCGGGGACGCGGTGGCGCGGTTCTGCGCGGCACTTGGCACGGACACGGCGCACTGGCCGGAACTGGCCTGCGACATGCCGCCGGGCGGCGGGGCAGGGGCCTCCACCGCCTGGCTGGTGGCGGGCGCACGGGCCGTCGCGCCGCAGGCCACGGCAGAAGAGATCGCGCAAGCCTGCCTTGCCGTCGAAGGCGCCTGCGATCCGCTGATGTTCCCCGACCCGGACCGGCTGCTCTGGGCCTCGCGCGAAGGGCGCATCGCCGACCGCCTGCCCGCGCCGCCCCGTTGCGAGGTTGTCGGCGGCTTCTGGGGGGCGCCGACACGCACCGACCCGGCGGACCACGCCTTTCCGGAGGTCGGCGACCTCGTGACCGACTGGAAACAGGCGGTGACGGCGGGCGACCTCGCACGGGCCGCGCGCGTCGCGACAGCCTCCGCCGCCCGCTGCGACGCCTTGCGCGGACCCGGCGACCCGATGGCCGGGCTTGCACGCGATCTGAAGGCGCTCGGCGTGGTGCGGGCGCACACCGGCTCTGCCCGCGGGCTGATCTTCGCCCCCGGCACCGTGCCAGCCAAAGCAGAAGCCGCGCTGCGCGAGGCGGGCCTGACGCAGGTGCTGCGCTTCACAACCGGACAACGCCCATGAGTTTCGCCGCGACGATGCTGGTGGCGCTGGTGCTCGACGCGGCGATCGGCTGGCCCGACCGGCTTTACCAACGGATCGGCCACCCGGTCGTCTGGATCGGCAACCTGATCTCCCTCTGCGAACGGCGCTGGAACGCGGGCCCACGCCACAGACGCATCGCCCTCGGCGCGCTGACCGTCCTCCTCGTGACCGTCCTTCCGATGACGCTTGCCGCACTCATCGCGCTGGCGCTGCCCGGCGGCTGGGCGGGCATCTTCCTCTCCGGCCTCCTCGCCTGGCCCTTCGTCGCCGTCCGCTCCCTGCACGACCACGTGGCGGCGGTCGCCCGTCCGCTGGGCGGCGGCGACCTCGACGGCGCGCGGCAGGCGGTGGCGATGATCGTCGGGCGTGACGTCACGCAGCTCGACACCGGGGGCGTCGCCCGCGCCGGGATCGAGAGCCTGGCCGAGAACGCCTCCGACGGGGTGATCGCGCCGCTCTTCTGGGGTGTCCTGCTGGGTCTGCCGGGCATCGTGGGGTACAAGGCGATCAACACGATGGATTCGATGATCGGCCACCGCAACGACCGCTACGAGGCCTTCGGCAAACCCGCCGCCCGGCTCGACGACGTGGTGAACTGGATACCGGCGCGGATCACCGCCGCGCTCTTTGCGCTCGGCACGCCGCGCCGTCTGAAGGAGGCGCTGAAGGTGGTGCGCCGGGACGCCGCCGCCCACCGCTCGCCCAACGCGGGCTGGCCCGAGGGCGCGATGGCGGGCACGCTGGGCGTACGCCTGTCGGGCCCGCGCGTCTACGCCACCCACCGGGTGGAGGAGCCCTGGCTGAACGCCGGCGCCCCGGACCCTGCGGCGCGCGACATGCGCCGGGCGCTCCGGGCCTACATGCGGGGCATGGCGCTGGCCGGGGTGCTGCTTCTGGCACTCGCCGCGTTCTAGCGACACGAAAGGAACCACATGGCACGCGACCACGGAGGCAACCTCGACGCCGCGATCAGACGCTTCGGCGGCGTGGCGCTCGACTGGATCGACCTGTCCACGGGCATCAACCGCGTGCCCTACCCGGTGCCGCATGTGCCGCCGCAGGCGTGGCAGGCGCTGCCGACCCGCACCGACATGGACCTCCTGCGCAGCGTCGCCGCCCGCGCCTATGCCACCCGGGCCGAGGTGGTGCCACTGGCGGGCGCGCAGGCCGCGATCCAGGCCGTGCCCTTCCTCGCCGCACCCGGCACCGCCCGCGTCCTGACGCCCACCTACAACGAACACGCCGCCTGCCTGCGGGCCTTCGGCTGGACGGTGGAGGAGGTCGCGACCCCCGATGCGCTCCACGGCGCCGACCTGGCCGTCGTCGTCACGCCGAACAACCCCGACGGCCGCGTGGTGGACACTAACGCGGTGGCCGCGCTGTCCGAACAGGTCGGGCTGCTGGTGGTCGACGAAAGCTTTGGCGATGCCACGCCCGACGCCTGCATCGCCCCGGACCTGCACCGCCTGCGCGACAACGTGGTGGTCCTGCGCTCCTTCGGGAAGTTCTACGGGCTCGCAGGGCTGCGGCTGGGCTTCGCGCTCGCGACCGGCCCGCTGGCAGAGCGGCTGAAAGCCATGGCCGGACCGTGGCCCGTCTCCGGCCCCGCGATCGAGATCGCCTGCACCGCCCTCGCCGACACCGGCTGGCAGGCGGAGACCATCGCCCGCCTCGACTACGACTGCGCCGCGATGGACGCGCTCGCCATGGCGCGCGGCTGGCCGCTGGTGGGGGGCTGCCCGCTTTTCCGGACCTACGCGGTGCCCGATGCCGTGGCCGCGCAGGACCGCCTTGCCCAGGCCCATGTCTGGAGCCGCATCTTCCCCTACAGCGCCACATGGCTGCGGCTGGGCCTGCCGGGCAGCGACGAATGGCCCATGGTGGAGGCCGCGCTGCGCTGAGGCTAGCGTGCCACCGCCAGCAGCCCCTCCACATCGAGATGCGTTTCGAGGTGATCCGCCAGGGCATCCAGCGTCGCGTCCACCGTGGCATCGTATGCCTGCGACGAGGCCACCCCGAACCGCTTCAGGAACCCCGCGCGGAAGGCGTCGTCGGTGAACATGCCGTGCAGGTAGCTGCCCATCACGCGGCCATCCGCGGAACAGGCGCCCTCGGGCCGGTTGTCGACAAAGGCGAAGGGCCGCGCGCAATCCGCGCCGGTCGTGCGCCCGATGTGGATCTCGTACCCGGCGAAGGGCAGGGCGGTCGCGGCGTGTTGCGCGCGCACCCGGGTCAGGCGCTTGTCGCCGGTCATCACCGTGTCGACGTCGAGCAGCCCGAGCCCCGCCGTCTCGCCAGCCGCGCCCTCGATCCCGTCCGGGTCGGCCACGCTCCGCCCCAGCATCTGGAAGCCGCCGCAGATGCCCAGCACATGCCCGCCGCGCCGGTGATGGGCGGCCAGGTCGATGTCCCAGCCCTGGTCGCGCAGGAAGGCCAGGTCGCCCCGCGTGCTCTTCGAGCCGGGCAGCACCACGAGGTCGGCATCGCCGGGGATCGGCTCTCCGTGCCCCAGCATGGTCAGCCGCACGCCCGGCTCCTGCGCCAGCGGGTCCATGTCGTCGAAATTGGCGATGCGCGACAGGCGCAGGCAAACGATGTGCAGCCCCGCACGCCGCTCCGGCGCCCGGATGTCGAGCGCATCCTCCGCGGGCAGTTTCCAGGCATGGGCAAACCACGGCGCGGTGCCGAAGCCGCGCCAGCCGGTGCGCGCCTCGATCAGCGCGTAACCGTCGTCGAACAGCGACGGGTCGCCGCGGAACTTGTTGATCAGGAAGCCCGCGATCCGGGCGTTGTCCGCGGGCGAGAGCACCGCCTGCGTGCCCACCACCTGCGCGATCACGCCGCCCCGGTCGATGTCGCCGATCAGCACGACGGGCAGGCCTGCTGCTTCCGCGAAGCCCATGTTGGCGATGTCGCCGGCGCGCAGGTTGACCTCGGCCGGGCTGCCCGCGCCCTCGACGATCACCAGGTCATGGCGCGCCTTCAGACGCCCGAAGCTCTCGGTGACATGGCCCAGCAACTGCGGCTTCAGCGCGGCGTATTCGCGCGCCCGGACCGTGGCGAGCCGCTTGCCCTGCACCACCACCTGCGAACCCACGTCGGTTTCGGGCTTGAGGAGGACCGGGTTCATGTCGGTGTGCGGCTCCAGCCCGCAGGCCCGCGCCTGCAGCGCCTGAGCGCGCCCGATCTCGCCGCCGTCGACGGTGACGGCGGCGTTGTTCGACATGTTCTGCGGCTTGAACGGCGCGACCGACAGGCCCCGGCGCAGCGCCGCGCGGCAGAGCCCCGCCACCAGCACCGACTTGCCCACGTTGGACCCGGTGCCCTGAAGCATGAGTGCGCGCGTCATTCCGGATCACGATCCCCGGGCAGCGGCAGCTGCGCGAGATGATATTCCCGCGCAAACCGCGACGCGGGCCGCGCGACGAAAAGGACGGAACCCACGGTGAAAAGCCAGGTCGCCGGGTACTGCGTCTCCTCCCAGAAGAACAGCACGGACCCCACGAGGAAGGCCATCCCCGCGCAAAGGTCGATGGTGGTATAGAGCTTCTCGTAGAAGCCATAGACCTCCTCGTGCCGGGAGGTGGCGTCCTGCATCCGTTTCCTGAACATCGGGCGGCGGTCCCTTCATGGCCTGGGCGTACTGACCTCCACCGTTACCAGCCTGCGAAGCAGGGTCAACGCACCGCCCGCCATCGCCCGTCGCCACGCACTCGAAGACAGCCTGAGAACAAAACCGCCCGGCGGTCCGAACAGCGCCCCCGAAACACCTCTGACGACGCTGCCACATCGGCCGTGGATGCAAAGAAACCAAAACGGAAAGTGTCCGGAAAAAGCCCCGACCCGCGGCTAAGGTGTGCCTTTGCACCTTCCAGGGAAACGCGACGCCAGCGGTCGCGGAGGGCCAGGAGACCTTAGGCAGCTTCGTCGCTTGACCCTCCCGCGAGGCCACCACCGACAAATCCGCGCAACAAGAAAATTCGCCCTCGCCTTTAACGCGAGACCGCGACCCATCCCGCCCCGCGCCTCTGGCAAATGCCGCGCCCTTGCCAGCCATATGACGCATGCGGCCTCGTCAGGACGCCTCCGGCGGAGGTATTTTCGCCAAGATGAAGGAGAGGGTCGGGCACCGCGCCTCGGGCCTTCCGGGAAGGGGGAGACGCGGTGCCTTCACCTTGGGCGGTCATCGGGACCTCTCCCTGTACCGCCCGGCGAGCCTCCGCGATTCCGGTTAAGAAAGCCTTTCCTTCATCTTGGCGAAAATACCTTGGGGGTCTGGGGGGAACCCCCAGCGGGTCGGGGCGCCGCAGGCGCGCCGAAACCCGGATCCCGCAGGCTCAGAACTCGACACCCTTCTGCGCCTTCACCCCCTCGCGGAACGGGTGCTTGACCAGCGTCATGTCGGTGACGAGGTCCGCCGCCTCGATCAGTTCGGGCTTGGCATTGCGCCCGGTCAGGCAGACGTGGGTCATCGGCGGCTTCTGTTCCAGCAGGAACCCCACCACCTCGTCGATGTCGAGGTAGTCGTAGCGCAGCGCGATGTTGATCTCGTCGAGCAGCACGAACTGCACCTCGGGGTCGAGGATCTGCGCCTTGGCGATCTCCCAGCCGTTCCGTGCCGCCGCGATGTCGCGCTCGCGGTCCTGCGTCTCCCAGGTGAAGCCCTCGCCCGACACGAAGAACCGGCATTCGGCCGCGAAGCGTTCGCGCAGGAAGGTGCCTTCGCCCGTGGGCCAGGCGCCCTTGATGAACTGCACCACCGCGCAGGGCATGCCGTGGGCGATGCAGCGCATGATCATCCCGAATCCGGAGGACGACTTGCCCTTGCCGGTGCCGGTGTGGACGATGATCAGGCCCTTCTCCTCTGTCTTGGTCGCCATCATCCGGTCGCGGGCCGCCTTGATCTTCTTCATCTTTTCAGTGTGGCGGGCGTTCTCGTCTTCGCTCATGGCGCGGGCTCTCCTTGACATTGCCGGGCGTCCGGCGCATCAGCCGGGGTGCTGGTGCCTGTGTCTAGCAGGTGAAAAGGGAATGCGCAGCCCCGCGTCGGGGTCAGGCGCAGCCGCCCCCGCGACCGTGACCGGAAAGGGCCCGAAGCCACTGGCGAGATCGCCGGGAAGGCCGGGTGCCGTTGGGCAGACAGGGACCCCCTGCCGCCCAGTTCCGCAAGCCGGGAGACCTGCCAGTGGCCGCGCCGTGGAAGGGGCGGAGGAACGAAACCGGACGGGGTGATCCGGGGTCGGGAGAGGGCCTGTCATGGCCCGTGCCCCGCTCAAGGTCCCCCCATGAGACGCGCGAGGTTGCCATGTCATCGGAAGCCGAACTTCTGGTCTGCGTGAAGTGCCGCCGGGGGCAGGAGATCCCCGCCGACGACCGCCGGCCCGGCCAGGCGCTCTACGACGCGCTGGCCGCCCGGCCTTTGCCCGCGGGCCTGCGCCTGACCGCCGTCGAATGCCTGCAGAACTGCGACGCGGGCTGCACCGTCGCCCTGCGCGGCGGCGACCGCTGGACCTACGTGTTCGGGAATGTCGACGAGGTGTCGCATCCGGACATGCTGCTCGACGGCGCGGCGCGCTATCACGCGACCGGCGACGGGCTGATCCCGTGGCGCGAGCGGCCCGAACACTTCAAGCGCAACTGCGTGGCGCGCATCCCGCCCCTGACCCCGAACACCCCACTGGAGGCCGACTGAATGACCGATCTAGCCAAACTCCCCGTCACCGTGATCACCGGCTTCCTCGGCTCCGGCAAGACCACGCTGGTGCGTCACCTGATGCAGAACCCCGGTGGCCGTCGCCTGGCCGTGGTGGTCAACGAATTCGGCGACGTGGGCGTCGACGGAGAGATCCTGAAGTCCTGCGCCATCCCCGACTGCCCTGCCGAGAACATCATGGAACTGGCCAACGGCTGCATCTGCTGCACCGTGGCCGATGACTTCATCCCGACGATCGAGGCGCTGATGGCGCTCGATCCGCGCCCCGATCACATCCTGATCGAGACCTCTGGCCTTGCCCTGCCGAAGCCGCTGCTGAAGGCCTTCGACTGGCCGGACATCCGGTCGAAGATCACCGTCGACGGCGTGATCGCCCTGGCCGACGCAGAGGCGGTGGCGGCAGGCCGCTTCGCCCCCGACGTGGCGCGCGTCGACGCACAGCGCCTCGCGGACGACAGCATCGACCACGAAACGCCGCTGAGCGAGGTCTTCGAGGACCAGATCTCCTGCGCCGACATCATCCTCCTGACCAAGCCCGACCTCGCCGGTCCCGAAGGCGTGGCGAAGGCCAAGGCGATCATCGCCGCCGAGGCGCCGCGCCCGCTGCCGGTGGTCGAGGTCGCCGAGGGCGTGGTGGACCCGCGCGTTATCCTCGGGCTGGAAGCGGCCGCCGAGGACGACATGGACGCGCGCCCCTCGCATCACGACGATCATGACGACCACGAACACGACGACTTCGAGTCGATCGTGGTGGAACTGCCGGAGCAGGACACGCCCGCGCAGCTCGTCGCTGCCATCGAACGGCTCGCGAAGGAACAGAACATCCTGCGGGTGAAGGGCTACGCCGCCGTGAAGGGCAAGCCCATGCGCCTTCTGGTGCAGGCGGTGGGGGCGCGCGTGCGTCACCAGTACGACCGCCCGTGGAAGCCGGACGAGGCGCGCGTCAGCCGTGTCGTGGTCATCGCGGAACACGACGACATCCGTCCCGACGCCATCCGGTCGGTCCTCGGCGCCACGCCGGTCGCCGCAGAGTGACATGAAGTAGGGCGGGGCTCTGCGCCGCCTTCCCCGGGAACCGCCGATGCACGTCATCTTCCGCGAAAGCCACGGCCTCGAAGAGAGCGAGACGCCGCAGGACCTGGGCCAGAGCCCGGCGGACCTTGTCGTCCTGTCGTTCTCCGACAGCGACCTCGGCGCCTTCGCCGAAGGCTGGCGGCGCGGCGGCGGACCGGAGGGGCGGATGCCCACGCTCCGCCTTGCCAACCTTGCAGCCCTCAGGCATCCGCTTTCGGTCGACACCTATGTCGAGCAGACGCTGGAGGGCGCGAAGGGCATCCTGATCCGGCTGATCGGCGGCGTGCCCTACTGGTCCTACGGCTTGCAGCAGGTCCTGGCGCTGGCGCAGCAGAAGGGCATCGCGCTGGCCGTGCTGCCCGCCGACGGGCGCGAGGACAGGCGGCTCGACGAGATGTCGACGCTGCCGGTGTCCACGCTGCGGCGGCTGGCGCATCTCTGCGACGCGGGGGGCACCGTGGCGGCGCAGGCCGCGCTGGCGCAACTGGCGCTGGCGGCGGGCCTCTATGCCGGGCCGGTGCGCGGCGCCAAGGGCCTGCCGCCGCTGGGCGCCTGGACGCCCGAACACGGCGTGACCTGCCCGGTGCTGACGCGGGAGCCGGGCAAGACGCCGCTGGCGGTGGTCTTCTACCGCTCCTACCTCGTCTCCGCCGACCTCGCGCCGATCCGCGCGCTTTACGAGGAGTTCGCCGCACGCGGCTTCGCCGTCACCGCCTTCTTCGTGCCCTCGCTGAAGGCGCCGGAGGCTTCGGGCTGGCTGCGCCGCCAGATCGCGGCGCTGGCCCCGGCGGCCATCGTCAACGCCACTGCCTTCTCCGGCAAGGGCGCGGACGGCACCTCGCCGCTCGACGCCGCCGACGTGCCGGTCTTCCAGTGCGTGCTGGCCACCTCCGACCGCAAGGCCTGGGCAGAGGCCGACCGCGGCGTCTCGCCCGCCGATCTCGCCATGCACGTGGTGCTGCCGGAAGTCGACGGCACCATCCTGGGCGAACCCGTCTCCTTCAAGGAAACCGGCGCGCGCGACCCCGACCTGCAGTTCGCCCGCGCCGCCCATGCCGCCCATGCCGAGGGCATCGCGGCCCTCGCCGACCGGGTGGTGGCGCGCCTGTCCCTGGCCCGCCGCACCCCGGCCGAGCGCCGCCCCGCACTGATTCTCTCGACCTACCCGGGCAAGGACTGGAACATCGGCCACGCCGTGGGCCTCGACGCACTGGCCTCCGCCCGCGCGATCCTCGACGACCTGCGCGACGCGGGCCACGACGTGACGGGCGCCCCCGCCGACCTGCCCGCTGCCCTCCTGGCCCGTACCGAAAGCTGGCCGCTGGCGGAGTACGAGGCGGCCCTCGCCAGACTGCCCGACACCCTGCGCGACGACCTCCATACCGCCTGGGGCGCCCCCGACACCGACACGCTGGTCCGGGACGGCGCCTTCCGCTTCGCCGCCCTCCGCTGCGGCCGCGCGACGGTCGCGCTCCAGCCCGAACGCGGCACGCCGGAAACCCGCGACGACGACTATCACGACCTCTCGCGCACGCCCTGTCACGGCTACGTCGCCTTCTACCTCTGGCTGCAACAGCAGGCCGACGCGCTGATCCACATCGGCGCGCACGGCACGCTGGAATGGCTGCCGGGCAAGTCCGTGGCGCTCTCTGCCGCCTGCTGGCCCAAGGCGCTGACCGGCACCCTGCCGGTGATCTACCCCTTCATCGTCAACGACCCCGGCGAGGCGGCGCAGGCCAAGCGGCGCCTCGGCGCGCTCACCCTCGGCCACGTCCCCCCGCCGCTGCGCGAGAGCGGCACCCCGGACCGGCTCGCCCGGCTCGAGGCGCTGCTGGACGAATTCTCCAACGCCGACGGCCTCGACCCGCGCCGCCGCGACCGGCTGCAATCCGACATCCGGGACGAGGCGCAGGCGCTGGGGGTGGAGGACGACCTCGGCCTCGACCGCGCAAGCTCCACCGCCGAGGCGATCACCCGCATCGACCGCTTCGTCTGCGACGTGAAGGAAAGCCAGTTCGGCGAGGGCCTGCACATCTGGGGTCGCAGGGATCCGACGGCGCAAGACCTCCCACAAGACCTCACCGGCTCGCCCGCATCCGAACGCCGCGCCATCCCCGCCGCGCTCGACGGCCGCCGCATCGCGCCGGGGCCCTCCGGCTCGCCCTACCGGGGCCGCCGCGACGTGCTGCCCACGGGCCGCAACCTCTTCACCACCGACCCCCGCGCCGTCCCGACCCGCGCCGCCCATGCGCAGGGCGTGAAACTGGCGGAGGAGCTGGTGCGCCGCCACCTGCAGGACGAAGGCGACTGGCCCCGCGGCCTGATCGTCGACCTCTGGGGCTCCGCCACCATGCGCACCGCCGGCGAGGAATTCGCCATGGCGCTGCACCTCCTCGGCGTGAAGCCGGTCTGGGACAAGGGCTCCGAACGGGTCTCGGGGATCGAGGTGCTGCCCATCGCGGAACTCGACCGCCCGCGCATCGACGTCACCCTCCGCGTCTCCGGCCTCTTCCGCGACGTCTTCCCGACGCTCTCCGCGCTCTTCTCACAGGCCGTGCGCGCGCTGGCGCAGCGCGACGAGGCGCCCGACTGGAACCCCTTCGCCGGGCGCGCCGACCTCGCCCGGGTCTACGGCCCCGCACCGGGCAGCTTCGGCCTGAACATGGGCGCCACGCTCGAGGACTACAGCGACGCGGGCCGCCGCGCCGCGGGGGAGGCCTGGCTTGCCGCCTCGGCCTTCGCGCTGGACGGCGACGCCGCCACCCGCGATGCGCAGGGCCTCGCCGCCCGCGTCGCCGCCGCCGACAGCTTCGTGCACCTGCACGACCTGCCGGAAACCGACCTGCTCCTGGCCATGGACTTCGCCGGGCACGAGGGCGGCTTTGCCGCCGCCCAGCAGGTCACCGGAGGCAATGCCGCGCTCTGGCATCTCGACAACACCGACCCCGCCCGCCCGCGCGCCCGCACCTTGACCGAGGAGATCGCCCGCGTCGTGCGCGCCCGCGCCGCCAACCCCGCATGGACCCGGGGCATGATGCCCCACGGCTTCCGCGGTGCTGCGGAAATCGCCGCCACGCTCGAACACATGGCGGCCTTCGCGCACCTGGCCCGGGCGGTCCCCGACCACCTCTTCGACCTCTACCACGACGCCACGCTCGGCGATCCGGAGACCGACGCCTTCCTGCGCGAGGCCAACCCGCAGGCCCATGCGGCGATGCAGGCGCGTTTCGCGGAACTGCACCGCGCGGGCCTCTGGACCAGCCGCCGCAACTCCATCCTCGCCGACATGGCGACCGGCATCGAAAGGGCGGCGGAATGACCGACGGCACGGACCCACAGGTGCGCGGCTGGTGCCCCGGCGCGCTCCGGCCCATGGCCTCGGGCGACGGCCTCGTGGTGCGTGTCCGCCCGTGCTTCGCACGGCTCACGGCGGCGCAGGGGCAGGGGCTCTGCACCCTTGCCCTGCGCTACGGCGACGGCGGGCTGGAAATGACCAACCGCGCCAACCTGCAGATCTACGGCGTGGCTGCGGCCGATCACCCCGCGCTCATTGACGGGCTGCGCGCGCTTGATTTGCTCGACGCCGACGAGACGCTCGAAGGCCGCCGCAACGTCCTCGTGGCTCCCGGCCACGTCCCGGGGGACCTGACCCACCGCCTGGCAACCGCGCTTTACGCCGCACTTCCGGAGCTGCCGGAGCTGCCGGCGAAGGTCGGCTTCGCCGTCGACACCGGCCCGGCGCCGGTGCTGACGAACGACCCTGCCGACTTCCGCCTCGAGATGTCCACCCGTGGCCCGATCCTCCGCGCCGACGGCACTGACAAGGGCCTGCCCGTCACCGGGGACGAGGCGATCCCGGCGCTGATCGCGCTCGCCACCCTCTTCGGCACGACCCGCACCCCGGGCCAGCGGCGCGCCCGCGCCTGGACCGCCGCGGGCGGGCTGCCCGAGGCCTGGCAGACCACGCCACCGCTGTCTTCCCCGCATCCTTCATCTTGGCGGAAATACCTCGGGGGTCCGGGGGCAGCGCCCCCGGCGGGTCGGCCCGGCGCCAGCCCGGACGATCCCGAAGGCTATGCCGCCCCCTTCGGCCGGATCGAGGCCACGGACCTCGCGGAGCTTCTCACCCGCTCCGGGGCCACCGCGTTCACGGTCACCCCGTGGCGGCTCCTGCTGCTGCACGGCGCCCGCCGCGTCGATCATCCGGGTTTCATCACCGATCCCGACGATCCGCTGCTGACCGTCTCCGCCTGCCGCGGCGCACCCTTCTGCCCGCAGGCCACGGTCGAGACCCGCGAACTCGCCCGCCGTCTTGCTCCCCATGTGCGCGACCTGCATGTCTCGGGCTGCGCCAAGGGCTGCGCCCGTGCCACGCCCGCCTCCGTCACCGTCACCGGACGCGACGGCGCCTATGACCTCGGTCAGGGTTGCGCAGGCGAGACCCCCCGGCTATCCGGCCTCACCGCCGACGCCCTCATCCAGGACCTCACCCGCCCATGACCTACCAGTACGAAACCGACGGGGCTGCGATCTACCGGCAGTCCTTCGCCACCATCCGGGCCGAGGCCGACCTCGCCGCCTTCGGTCCCGACGAGGAACAGATCGCCGTCCGCATGATCCACGCCGCCGGCATGGTGGGTCTGGAACGGCACATCCGCTTCTCCCCCGGTTTCGCCGCTGCCGCCCGCACGGCGCTGGAAAACGGCGCGCCGATCCTCTGCGACGCGCGCATGGTCTCCGAGGGCATCACCCGCAAGCGCCTGCCCGCCGACAACGCCATCGTCTGCACCCTGCACGACCCGGACGTGCCGGCGCTGGCGGCCAGCATGTCCAACACCCGCTCGGCGGCGGCGCTGGAGCTCTGGCGCCCGCACCTCGGCGGCGCGCTGGTGGCCATCGGCAACGCGCCCACCGCGCTCTTCCACCTCCTGAACATGCTCGAGGACCCGGACTGCCCGCGCCCCGCCGCCATCGTCGGCTGCCCCGTGGGCTTCGTCGGCGCGGTGGAATCGAAGGACGCGCTCTGGGCCGACCAGCCTGTGCCCTGCTGCATCGTCGAGGGACGCCTCGGCGGCAGCGCGATCACCGTCGCCGCCGTCAACGCCATCGCGAGCCGCGCCGAATGACCGCGCAGCACGGCACCCTCTACGGCGTGGGCCTGGGCCCCGGCGCCGCGGACCTGATGACGGTGCGCGCCGACCGGCTGATCGCGAACGCCCGCCACGTCGCCTACTTCCGCAAGGCCGGGCGCAACGGCCACGCGCTGACCATCGCCGGGCCGCTCCTGCCGAAGGACGCGATCCACTTCCCGATGGAATACCCCGTAACCACCGAGATCCCCCTCCAGGACCCGCGCTACAACGAGACCCTGTCGGAGTTCTACGCGCAGGTGACCATGCACCTCCGCCAGCTCCTCCTCTCGGGCGAGGACGTGGTGGTGCTCTGCGAGGGCGACCCGTTCTTCTACGGCTCCTTCATGCACCTCTACGAACGGCTGAAGGACACCGTCCGGGTCGAGGTCGTGCCCGCGGTCACCGGCATGTCCGCCGCCTGGACCGCCTCCGGCGCGCCGATCACCTGGGGCGACGACGTGCTGACCGTGCTGATGGGCACGCTGCCGTCGGAAACCCTGATCCAGCGGATGACCGACGCGGACGCCATCGTCGTGATGAAGATCGGCCGCAACATCGGCAAGATCCGCCACGCCCTGCGCGAGGCGGGCAAGTACGACCGCGCCTGGCTGGTGGAATACGCAGCCCAGGAGGGCCAGACCGTCCAGCGCCTGTCCGAGGCGGAGGATCGCGTCACCCCCTATTTCTCCATCGTCCTCGTGCACGGGCAGGGGCGCCGCCCATGACCGGCGCCGCCGCAGGCTGGGTGAAGATCGTGGGCCTCGGCCCCGGTGCCGACAGCCTCGTCACGCCCGAGGCGCAGGCCGTTCTGGCCGAGGCCACCGATGTGGTGGGCTACATCCCCTACGTGGCCCGCGTCGCCGACCGCCCCGGCCTGACGAAACACGCCTCCGACAACCGGGTGGAGATCGACCGCTCGCAGCACGCGCTGTCCATGGCCGCCGAGGGGCACCGCGTCGCGGTGGTCTCCTCCGGCGATCCCGGCGTCTTCGCCATGGCCTCCGCCGTGTTCGAGGCGCTCGAAGACGGGCCCGACGCATGGAAGGCCCTGCAGATCGAGGTCGTCCCCGGCATCACCGCCAGCCTCGCCGCCGCCGCCCGCGCGGGCGCGCCGCTGGGCCACGACTTCTGCACCATCAACCTCTCGGACAATCTCAAGCCCTGGGCGCTGATCGAGAAGCGCCTGCGCCTCGCGGTGGAGGCGGACTTTGCCATGGCGTTCTACAATCCGCGTTCGAAATCGAGGCCCGAGGGCTTTGCCCGCGTGCTCGACCTCCTGCGCGAGACCTGCGAACCCGGACGCCTCATGATCTTCGCCCGCGCCGTTTCCGCCCCGGACGAGACGCTGAATGTCGTGCCGCTCTCCGACGCGACGCCGGACATGGCCGACATGCGCACCATGGTCATCGTCGGCTCTTCGCTGACCCGCCGCATTGCGGGCACGCCGCACGTCTACACCCCGAGGTTCGTCGCGGAATGACCCCTGCCGCCGATCACCCGCCGCACCCCTCGTGCGGCCCTGCCGCAGGGCAGCGCGCGGCGGTCGGCCTCAGGACCCGCTCGGGCGCGGTGCGGCTTTCAGCCCAGCCAGTCCAGCACGGCCTGCACGTCATGCGCCTCTCTCCGGTCGGGCAGGGCGGGGCGGTCGATCATGATCACCTCCAGCCCCAGCGCCCGCGCCGCGTCAATCTTCGCCCGCGCTCCGGTGCCGCCCGCGTTCTTCGACACCACCAGACCGATCCCGTTGTCGCGCATCAGGGCAAGGTCGTCCTCCAGCGTGAACGGCCCGCGGTCGATCACCGCGTGGCTGTCGGGGAAGGGCAGGGCCTCCTTCGGCGGATCGACGAGGCGCAGAAGGTAGAAGTGCTGCGGGTTCGGCGCGAACTCCGCCAGGTGCATCCGGCCCACCGCCAGCATGACACGCGTCGCGGGACGGTCGAGCGCGGCAACCGCGCCCGCGATGTCCGGCACCCGGGTCCAGCGGTCGCCCTCCTGCGGCTGCCAGGGCGCTCTGGTCAGGGCGATCAGCGGCGTGCCGGTCATCTCGCAGGCGGCCACGGCATTGGCGCTCATCTGCGCGGCAAAGGGGTGGGTTGCGTCGACGACATGCGTGACGCCGTTATCGCGGATGTGGCGCGCCAGCCCTTCGGCACCGCCAAAGCCGCCGACGCGCTGCGGCAGCGGCTGGCGCACCGGGCGCTCCACCCGTCCCGCAAACGAGATCGTGCCATGAATGCCCTCGTCCGCAAGACGGCGGCACAGTGCGGTGGCTTCCGTCGTGCCGCCAAGGATGAGAAGGTTGGGCATGTCTGAGATCCAGTCCGATCCTTGGTTGACCATCGTCGGCGTGGGCGAGGATGCCGGCCTGACGCCCGCGGCCCTCGCCGCCATCGCTGGGGCAGAGGTGGTCATGGGCCCGCCCCGCCACCTCGCGCTGCTGGAAGCGGTTCTGGGCGAGACCCGCGCCGAGATCAAGCCCTGGCCGGTGCCCTTCGCCGATGGCGTCAACCAGTTGATGGCACTGGCGGGGCGGCGCGTGGTGGCGCTGGTCTCCGGCGATCCCTTCTGGTTCGGCGCCGGATCAGTGCTGGCCGACCGGCTTCCGCCGGGCGCGTGGCGGGCGATCCCGGGCGTCTCTGTCTTCTCGCTGGCGGCGGCGCGGCTTGGCTGGCGGCTGGAAGGCACGGTCTGCCTCGGCCTGCACGCAGCGCCGCTCACGCGGCTGGCGCTGCACCTCGCCCCGGGCCGCCGGCTGATCGTGACGCTGCGCGACGGTGCGGCGGTGGGCGACCTTGCCGAATACCTGCGCGCGGCGGACTTCGGCGCGACGGTCATGCATGTGATGGAGGCGCTCGGCGGCCCCCGCGAACGGCTGCGCCGCGTGACGGCCGAGGCCTGCGCGCTGGACGACGTGGACCACCCGGTCTGCGTGGCGCTGGAACCGCTGGGCGAGCCGCTGCCGCTGGCGACCGGCCGGCCCGACAGCACTTTCGACAACGACGGCCAGATCACCAAGCGGCCTGTCCGTGCCCTGACGCTTTCGGCGCTGGCGCCGCGTCCCGGCGAACACCTCTGGGACATCGGCGGCGGCTCCGGCTCCATCGGGATCGAGTGGCTGATGTGCGATCCGTTGATGCGCGCCACGGCGGTCGAGGCCGACGCGGGCCGCGCCGCCCGCATCCGCAGCAACGCCGAGGGCCTCGGGCTGGACCGGCTGCAGGTGGTCGAAGGCCGCGCGCCCGAGGCGCTCGACGGCCTGCCCGCGCCCGATGCGGTCTTTGTCGGCGGCGGCCTCTCGCAGGCGCTGCTCGACCGGCTCGACACGCTCGCCCCCGGCGCCCGCCTCGTCGCCAACGCCGTGACGCTGGAGTCCGAGGCGCTGCTGGCCCGCGCCCACGCCGTGCGCGGCGGCTCCCTCCTGCGCATCGAGCTGTCCGACGCCATGCCCCTCGGCACCCGCCGCGGCTGGAAATCCGCCTACCCCATCGTGCAATGGAGCGTGACGCTATGACCACGGTTCACCCGCCACGCACAATCCCGTCCCGGACGAGACCCCAAACCGCGACAGCCGGACCCGCGCAGCCAGGAAGGACCGCCCCATGATCGTTGCCGGATTCGGATATCGCAGCGGGGCGACCCTCGACAGCCTGCGCGACGCCTACCGCCGCGCGCGGCTGGGACAGGAGGCCGACGTGCTCGCCACCGTCGAGGACAAGCTCCCGCTGCTCCACGATCTCGGGGCTGACATCCGCCGCCCCGCCGTCGGCATCTCCTCGAAGTTCATGCAGGTGCAGGAAACCGAAACCGTGTCCGAGATCGTGCTCGCCGCCCGCGGCGTCGGATCGGTGGCCGAGGCCGCCGCTCTTGCCGCCGCCGGCCCCGGCGCGCAGCTCCTCTCGACCCGCGTGGTGTCCGAGGACGGCCGCGCCACCTGCGCCTTCGCCATCGGAGAAGATGAATGACCGTACACTTCATCGGCGCGGGACCCGGCGCGCCCGACCTCCTGACCCTGCGCGGCCGCGACCTGATCGCCGCCTGCCCGGTCTGCCTCTACGCCGGCTCCCTGGTCCCCGAGGCCATCCTCGGCCATTGCCCCGCAGGCGCGCGCATCGTGAACACCGCGCCCATGGACCTCGACCGCATCATGGCCGAGATCGCCGCGGCCCATGCCGCGGGCCACGACATCGCGCGCCTCCACTCCGGCGACCTCTCCGTCTGGTCGGCCATGGGCGAACAACTCCGCCGCCTGCGCGAGATGGACATCCCCTACACCGTCACCCCCGGCGTGCCCTCCTTTGCCGCCGCCGCAGCAGCGCTCGGCACCGAACTGACCCTGCCGGGCCTCGCCCAGTCGGTCGTCCTGACCCGCACGCCCGGGCGCGCCTCCTCCATGCCCGAGGGCGAGACGCTCGCCAACTTCGCCCGCACCGGCGCGACGCTGGCCATCCATCTCTCGATCCAGAACCTCGACACCGTGACCGCCGACCTGATCCCCGCCTACGGGCCCGACTGCCCCGTGGCCGTCGTCTTCCGCGCAAGCTGGCCCGACCAGCGCATCATCCGCGGCACGCTCGCCGACATCGCCGGACGCATGGACGGCGACATCACCCGAACCGCGCTGATCCTCGCAGGCCCCGCGCTCGCCGCCGAGGGCTTCGACGAAAGCTGTCTCTACGCCGTCGACTATGACCGCCGCTACCGCCCGCAAAGCGCCGAGAGCCCCTGGGCCGGATGGCGCCCGGAGGACGAGGCATGAAGGGCGTCCTCGTCTCTGCGCCGTCCTCCGGCACCGGCAAGACCACCGTCATGCTGGGCCTCCTCCGGGCGCTGGCCGACGACGGCGTGAAGGTCCAGCCGTTCAAGTCCGGCCCTGACTACATCGACCCGGCCTTCCACCGGGCCGCCAGCGGGCGCGACTCCTTCAACCTCGACACATGGGCGATGGACGCGGCGCTTCTGGACGCGCTCGCCAGCGAGGCGGCAGAGGCCGACTTCTGCATCGCCGAAGGCTCCATGGGCCTTTACGACGGCGTCGCGACCGAAGGGCAGTCGGGCTTCGGCTCCTCCGCCGAAACCGCGCGCCGCTTCGGCTGGCCGGTGGTGCTGGTGCTCGATGTGGGCGGGCAGGCGCAGTCGGCGGCAGCCACGGCGCTGGGGTTCGCCACCTACATGCCGGACCTGCCCTTCGCGGGCGTGATCCTGAACCGCGTGGCTTCTCCGCGCCACGAACGGCTGACCCGGCTGGGGATGGAGCGTGCGGGCCTGAACGTGCTGGGCGTGCTGCCCCGGCGCGGCGACCTGACGCTGCCGGAACGCCACCTCGGGCTGGTGCAGGCGGTCGAACATCCCGACCTCGACGCCGCCATCGCGGGCTATGCCGACTTCCTGCGCGAACACGTCGACCTCGACGCCATCCTTACGGCAGGGCGGGGCGAATCCCGCCCCACGGGGCCGATGCGCCTGCCGCCGCCGCCCGCGCAACGCATCGCGCTTGCGCAGGACGCGGCCTTCTCCTTCACCTATCCGCACATCCTCAAGGGCTGGCGCGAGGCCGGGGCAGAGATCCTGCCGTTCTCGCCCCTTGCGGACGAGGCGCCCGCACAGGACGCCGACCTCGTCTGGCTGCCCGGGGGCTACCCGGAGCTGCACGCAGGCCGCCTTGCCGCCGCCGACCGCTTCCGCACGGCGCTTTGCCGCCACGCCGAAACCCGGCCCGTGCACGGCGAATGCGGCGGCTACATGGCGCTTGGCGCGGCGCTGACCGACAAGGACGGCGTCACCCACCGGATGGCGGGCCTTCTGGGCCTCGTCACCTCCTACGAGAAGCGCAAGTTCCACCTCGGCTACCGCCGCGCCGTGCTGCAGGCGGCCATGCCCGGCTTCACCCCCGGCATGGCGCTGCGCGGGCACGAATTCCACTATTCCACCATCCTCGAACAGCCCGACGCGCCGCTGGCGCAGGTCTTCGACGCGGATGGCAACCCGGTGGTGGAAACCGGCTCCGTCCGGGGCCACGTGTCGGGGACGTTCTTCCACCTCATCACCGGCGAAGGGGGCATGGCATGACCGGCTTTGTCAGTTTCGTGGGCTCCGGTCCCGGCGATCCGGAGCTTCTGACCCTGAAGGCCGTGGACCGCCTGAAACGGGCCGACGCGGTGCTGTTCGACGACCTCTCCTCCGGTCCGATCCTCGGACATGCGCGGCAGGGGGCGGACCTCGTGGGCGTGGGCAAGCGCGCCGGGCGCCCCTCGCCGAAACAGGACCATGTCTCTCGCCTGCTGGTGGACTACGCCCTGACCGGCCAGCGCATCGTGCGGCTCAAATCCGGCGACAGCGGCATCTTCGGCCGGCTTGAGGAAGAGCTGACCGCGCTCAAGGCGGCGGGCATCCCCTACGAGATCATCCCCGGCGTGCCCTCAGCCGTGGCGGCGGCCGCGGCGGCGGGCATCCCGCTGACCCGGCGCCTGACCGCGCGGCGGGTGCAGTTCGTCACCGGCCACGACGTTTCCGGCGCGCTGCCCGAGGACCTGAACCTCGACGCGCTGGCCGATCCGCTGGCCTCTACGGTGATCTTCATGGGCAAGGGCACCTTCCCGCGCCTTTTCGCCATGCTCGAAGCGCGCGGCCTCCCGGCCTCCACCGCCGCGATCCTCGCCGAAGAGGTCAGCGGCCCGGGCCAGACCATCACCCGCACGACCGTGGGCGCCCTGGCCGAGCAACTGGCCGCCGAGAAGGGCACCAAGGCCGCCCTGATCCTCTACGGCTCCCTTGCGGAGGCCTGAGGGGTGCGCGGGCGGTCGGGTCTTTGTGGCGTCCGGATGGGGCGGGTTGCGGGTGCTGTCCGCCGTGCCGCTCTTGTCTAGGGGCTTGAACGGTGATGGAGCACGCCGCGCCCCCCAAAGCCACAGTGCCCGCTCGCGTCGGCGCAATCCGGGCCTGTCAGGCGCGCCGCGCCTTGTCCTTCGCGTGTATCCAAGGGGGCGACCGATGAGCGACTACACGACCGACACCGACGGCCTGACAACCTCCTGCGTTCACCGCGCCGTGGCACCGCAGGCGGCGAACGCTTGTCTTGCAACGCCTTCCGAGAGGTCCAACCGATGACCAACCACGCGACAGGCGTGGACGGCGCGACAGCCTCCGTCCACCTTAGAGCCATGGACCTGCGGGTGACGAGCGCCTGCTGGATCAAACCCTTTGAAAGGACCGAACGATGATCGAACGTGTGGTCCTTGTGGGCATCGGGACGGGCAGTCTTGGCCACCTGACGCTGGACGGGCAGGCGGCGCTGCGGGCGGCGGACGTGATCCTCGTGCCCCGCAAGGCCGAGAAGGACGACCTCGCCGAGATCCGCCTGCGCCTGCTGGAACAGGCCGGCGTCGCGGCCCGGGTCGCCTTCTTCGACTATCCGGTGCGGGACGAAACCTTGCCATACCTCGAACGCGTCGAACGCTGGCATGACGAAATCGCAACCCGCTGGACCGCCGCCGCCGGAGAGGCCGCCGAAATAGCCCTCCTGGTCTGGGGCGACCCCTCCTTCTACGACAGCACGATGCGCATCGCGTCCCGGCTGGTGTCCGCGGGGGCGGTGCGTGTGGTGCCCGGGATCACGGCGGTGCAGGCCCTGACGGCGGCGCATGGGGTGCCTTTGAACACGGTGAACGGGCGGATCCTGGTCACCACGGGCCGGCGGCTGAGGGAGGGGGGGTGGCCCGAGGGGGCGGAGAGCGTGGTGGTGGTGCTGGACGGGGAGTGCTCGTTCAGGGGGCTGACTGGACTGGGGCTGGAGATCTGGTGGGGGGCGTTCCTGGGGATGCCCGAGGAGATCCTGCTGAGCGGGCCGCTGGACGAGGTTTCGCCGCGGATCGTGGAGGTCCGGGAGGCGGCGCGGGGGCGGCACGGGTGGGTGATGGACACCTACCTGATGCGGAAATCCTGAGGGGTGGGGCCCCGTCCAAAGGCTCCGCAGGTTTCGCGGCGAAACCTTCTTTTGTTAACAATGGGTTAATGTGTTGGGTTTGGGTGTTGGTTAGGATGATCGCTTTGGTATTTGATAGTAAGATCAATGCCGGTCGAAAGGCGAAAACGGCCTTGAGCGAACTTTGACCGAAAGGCTTCGTCGCTGCAGTGCGACCCGTCAAACTGGACTTTAGCCAAAGTCGCAAAATACAGATTCAAATTCGTGAAACTTGAACGAAAGGCGCAGTCGGTATGAGGTAAGTCTGAAATCTACATCCTGTGCCAACTCGACTCTCGACCACAAGGGCGGTAACCTGCCGCCCGTAACTCCTCGCAACGGTAGAATTGCATGACGGTCGGTCCAGCAGCAGTACGAGTTAACGCGGTTCTTTCTGCGTTTCGCGACAACGAGAACTCGGACGTCATCGACGCCCTTTGCTACTTCTACGTCCCCATTCTTGATAAGCTCCACGGAAAGCCGATCACCGCGTCATTGCTGGCTAAGGCCGCTAAGCTCATCTACGGCTGGAACCTCACGGAGTCTGTCGGCCATGTATTCGTTGAACGACTGGTCGCGCAAGGGCATCTAGTCGAGGAGCAAAAGAACGGTCAGACGATTTTCGTCGCGCAGCCAAGCCCCGAGCTAGCCGCCGATGTTGAAACATCGATACAAGAGTCATTCGAAAAGGTCACCGAGTTGTTCGGGGAGTTTGACCTTGTTGCTGGCGATCTAATCTACAGGCAGCTTACCCGTGAGCAGTTGGGCGACCTGCTCGTCCGTTTCCTCATATCACTGGACGCCTATTCGAATAATGAAATTACGGCTTCCTTGAGGTCAGGAGACATTGCCAACGGGGAACGCAGTGCCCTTCAAGAGTTGACAAAAGACGTTTCCGTTCTATCGCAGGCGGAAACTCATGTCTGCGCCAGATTTGTGCAGTGGCTTTCAAAGGAGCAGCCGGAACTAGCCGAGAAGCTCAGTCTTTTCGTCGCGGCAGGCCTTTTGGCTGAACTGGTTGAGGATTTCCGCAAGCCCTCCGCACTGGAAACGAAAAGCGAAACAACGTTCTTTCTTGACGGGCCAATGCTTCTCGGCCTCGTTGGGACAAGCGGTGCAGCCCTTCAAGAGGAAGCAAGAACGATTGTTGATGCCTTAAAGTCGATTGGCTGTCGCGTTCAGGTCTTCAGCGAGAGCTGCCGCGAGGCGGAACGAGTTCTAAGGTCCTATTTGAAAGCTTCACCTTCGGATCGTTACGGTCGCACTCACACGGCCATACTGAATGGTGAGGTTGACAGAGCCTACGTTCAAACTGTTGCGGCCGACATTGAGGCGGCCGCCGAAAAGTTCGGCGTAAGTGTCAGGGATTACTCCCTCGACGCCTTCCCCAATGATCATAAGTACTTCGATACAGAGCGGAATACTGACGTTTACTCGTTTCTGTCTTGGGAAGGTTCACTTGCCCGTGAGCATGATGCGTTCGCAGTGACAGCGATAATGCGGATGCGCCATGGCAAGCACAAAAACGATCCGCTGCAAAACAGCCATGTCTTCATTTCCTCGAATGAGAAGCTAGTAAGGAAAGCGCGGGATTACTGCTTGCAGTCTCAACTGATTCGCGAAACACAGTGCGGCCCGGTCGTCGATACCCGAGACTTGGCGACAATCGCATGGCTGCGAACTGGTTTCGAGAACTCGGAGAAATTGCCAACATCGCACATGCTGGCACAATGCGAACGCGTCCTTCGGGTCCGAAAGGACGTGATCGAAAATGCCCGGCTGCAGGTCGCCAAATTCACCCCTGAAAAGGTGGAGCAGTTTGAACTGCTATTGCAGGACAATCGCGCGGTCAGCTACCTGATGGATACTGCACGCGGTTCGTCGGCCCCATTCGACCCAGAACGAGATCAAGAACTTCTGGATGGAATGCTGGATGCGGCCATCAAGGTTGTCCGAGACGAAACAAATGCCAAGCTTTCCGAAAAGGACAAGAAAATTCGTCAACTGCGCGCCGAGAACAAGAAGAGGCAGCAAGAAACCCAAGCCGAATATGAAGAAAGACTCAATGAGGAAGCCCGAAAGACCGCCGAAGTGGGGGCTCGGCTAGCCGAATTGGAACGTCTGAGAGCCGCAGATGCGGAGCGTCTTGCTTTGGTCTCTTCGCGGCATGAGATCATCATGAGGGAAGGGATTGAGTATGCCAACAAGTGGATAGGCCGATATCAGTTTCTGGGAGCGGCAGTATTGGCAGCAGCAGGCATACTCGCAACGTTTGGAGTGTTTTGGGATCCTTCGTCTCTACCTCCGGTGGTGGACTGGGGTTCGAAGCTAGTGGCTGTAACCGGCGTGGTGTTCACGATCCTCGCGCTTCTTGGGCGACCAGTGCCCGGTTTATGGCAGCTGATCGAGCATAGCGGCGAGAAATGGTATTCTAAGTACTGTGTGAACAAGGGCGTCCCTGCGACTGAAGCTAAAGAGCGTCTGTCAGTCGGAAAAACACGGCTCATACTGGCGGAACCTGATAAACAAACTTTGGAAGTAAGCCGTTTGGACGTCAAAAGGGACTAGCGAACCAAATTAGATACGGCTTTCAATCTTTGTTGGGGCAATGAGGAAATCAGTGCGTGTCTGCTCTCGGGCTGATCTCAGTATCTTTCGCATCTGTGGCGAACGTCCGGAATCCGCCCCCCCCTCATGTCGCGTACCGCGTCGCGCCTCTCCGGGCGGTGTCGACCGGGGTCGACAGGACCAGGGCCTGGTGGGCGCGCTGGTCGCAGTTGGCGCGGGGGCAGATGCGGCAGTTGATGCCGATCTCGGTGGGGCGGGCCTCGGCCAGGTTCAGGTCCTCGGCGTAGCCCAGGGCGTCGGCGTGATCGCGGGCGCAGCCCATGGCGACGGCGAGGCGGACGTCCTGCGCGTGGCGGGTGAAGGTTGGCCGGTCTACCGTCCTCGCGAAGACGAAGAACTGCGAGCGGTCCGGCATCTCGACCACTTGCGGCACGATGCGGCCGGGGGTGCGGAAGACGGAGTGGACCTCGAGCCGGGGACAGGCGCCGCCGTATTCGGCGAGGTGGAAGTCGGTGGCGTTGAAGCGCTTGGTGACGTTGCCGGCCTTGTCGATCCTGAGGAAGAAGAAGGGGATGCCGCGGTGGCCCGTGCGCTGGAGGGTGGTGGCGCGGTGGCAGGCCTGCTCGAACGAGACGCCGAAGCGGGTGGCGAGGTGGTCGAAGTCGTACTTGGAGGCGCGGGCCTCGGCGAGGAAGCGGTCGTAGGGCATGAGCACGGCGGCGGCGAAGTAGTTGGCGAGCTCGACCCGGCAGCGGGCGCGGCCGTGGGCGTCCTCCAGCCCGGCCTCCGTCAGGATTGTGTCGAGGAGGTCGGCCTGTTCGAGGAGGCCCGCGACGTGCACCAGCTGGAAGAGGCGGTTGGGGTGGTCGAGGGCCTCGGACAGGCGGACCTCGCCGCGGGTCTCGTCGTATTCGCGCAGGGAGCGGGGCATCTCGGCCACGGGGGCGATGCGGACGCGCAGGCCGAGCTGCTGGCGGAGGCGGGATTTCAGGGCGAAGTACATGTCGTCGGCGGCGACGGGGGCGTCCCAGAAGGCCTCGGCCGCGGCCTCGAGGCGGGGGAAGTGGTTCTGGTGACGGCGGAAGACGTTGTGGACGACGGCCTCGGGCGCGGTGGGCAGGACCGATTCCTCGCCGGCGGCGGCCACGGACATGAGCTGATCGGTGGCGGCGAGATAGGCGCGGTGCAGCGTGACGAAGGCCGACGCGAGGTCCGGGCTGTGGGCGAGGCTGGCGCGCAGTTGCGGCAGATCGGGGCGGTGGCCCTCGAACAGCGGGTCCTGGAGGGCGGCGCGGATGTCGGCGAGGGCGGCGGTGTCGTCATCCTCGGCGATGTCGCGCCAGTCGACGCCATAGGCCTCGAAGAGCTTCAGAAGGACCGGGACGGAGACCGATCTTTCGTTCTTTTCCAGCAGGTTGACGTAGGATGTGGAGATGCCGAGTTCCTTCGCCATCTGCACCTGTGTCTGACCGTGTTCGATGCGCAAGCGCCTGAGGCGCGGGCCGATGAAGGTTTTCATGGTATTTGACAGTATACAGAATTTGACACCTTTACAATTGTGAGAGTTTGTAAAATTTCGCGTTCACAGCAGGACCCGGTTTGGTTTCCCGTTTGGCGGGAGAGGGCGCATGGTGGCTTCAGCGAAGAGGAGGCGCCCCCATGCAAAGCGGATACACACATCTGTTCATACCCGGTCCCACCAATGTCCCGGAGGTCGTGCGGCAGGCGATGAACGTGCCGCAGCAGGACATGCGCGCACCGGATTTCGCGGCGTTCACGCTGCCCCTGTTCGAGGGCCTGAAGAGGGTCTTCAAGACCACGACGGGCGAGGTGATGATGTTCCCCGGCTCCGGCACCGGCGCGTGGGAGGCGGCGATCACCAACACGCTGAACCCCGGCGACAAGGTGCTGATGTCGCGCTTCGGGCAGTTCTCGCACCTCTGGGTGAAGATGGCGGAGATGCTGGGGCTGGACGTGATCTGCGTCGACGTGCCCTGGGGCGCGGGTGTGCCCTGGAAGGAATACGGTCGCATCCTCGGCGCCGACAAGAACGACGAGATCAAGGCGGTCTTCGTCACCCACAACGAGACCGCGACCGGCGTGGTCAGCGACGTGGCCGCGGTGCGCCGGGTGATGGACGAATGCTTCCACGATGCGCTGCTGTTCGTGGACGGGGTGTCTTCTGTCGCCTCGGTCGATTTCCGGATGGACGAATGGGGCGTCGACCTTGCCGTGACGGGCTCGCAGAAGGGGTTGATGATGCCCGCGGGTCTCGGCATCCTCGGTGTCAGCCAGAAGGCCATGGCGGCGTCGAAGAACGCGCGGATGCGTCGGGCGTACTTCGACTTCGAGGACATGGTGAGCATCAATCGCAGCGGCTATTTCCCGTACACTCCCCCGACCCCGCTCCTGCATGGTCTGCGCGCGTCGCTCGACCTGCTGGAGCGGGAAGGGCTGGAGAACGTCTTTGCCCGCCACGCGCGGCTGGCGGAGGGCGTGCGCCGCGGCGTGAAGGCCATGGGGCTGGAACTGGTGGCGGAGCATTCCTCGCTGATGTCCGACACGGTGAGCGCGATCCGCGTGCCGCCGGAGGTGGATGCGCGCGAGGTGCTGCGCATCGCCTACGAGGAACTCAACGCCTCCTTCGGGTCGGGCCTGGCGCGGCTGGCGGGCAAGGTGTTCCGCATCGGGCACCTCGGCAGCTTCAACGAGGGCATGGCGCTGACGGGGCTGGGCCTTGCGGAACTGGCGCTGGTCAAGGCGGGCGCGAAGGTGCCGCTGGGCGCCGGGGTGGCCGCCGCATCGTCCTATTTCGCCGAAGGCGCGCAGAGCGGCGACCTGAAGATCGCGGCGGAATAAGTCCCGTCTTTCAATAACCATATCAAAGACCTGGAGCCTGTCCGCCGCACCCCCGAGGGGTGCGGTCCGGGAGGCTCTGACCAAGGAGGACATGATGTCTCATACGCTTCACCCGCTGCGCAAGCAGCGCCTGCACCGCTCCGAGCTGGCCGTGCCCGCATCCAACCCCGCGATGGTCGAGAAGGCCGCCGACAGCGCCGCCGACTACGTGTTCCTCGATCTGGAAGACGCGGTTGCGCCGCCGGAGAAGGACCAGGCGCGCAAGAACGCGGTGGAACTGCTGAACGACATCGACTGGGCCGGGAAGGGCAAGACCGTGTCGGTGCGGATCAACGGGCTCGACACCCATTACATGTACCGCGACGTCGTGGACATCATGGAGAAGGCAGGCGACCGGGTGGACACGCTGCTGGTCCCGAAGGTGGGCGTGCCCGCGGACCTCTACATGGTGGAGGCCATGATCAACCAGATCGAGCAGGCCTGCGGGCTCGAGAACCGCGTGGGGCTGGAGGCGCTGATCGAGACGGCGCTGGGCATGGCCAACGTGGAGGCCATCGCGCAGTTCGGCGGGCGGCTGGAGGCGCTGCACTTCGGGGTGGCGGACTACGCGGCCTCGATGCGGGCGCGGACGGTCAATATCGGCGGCCTGAACCCGGATTACCCGGGCGACCAGTGGCATGCCTCGATCAGCCGGATGGTGGTGGCCTGCCGCGCCTACGGGCTGCGGGCGGTGGACGGGCCCTTCGGCGATTTCAGCGATCCCGAGGGCTATGTCGCCGGGGCGAAGCGCGCCGCCGCGCTGGGATGCGAGGGCAAGTGGGCGATCCACCCGAGCCAGATCGCCATGGCCAACGACGTCTTCAGCCCGCCCGAGGCGGAGGTGTCGAAGGCGCAGCGCATCATCGAGGAACTGAAGGCGGCGGAGGCCGCGGGCAAGGGGGCGGCGAGCCTCGACGGCAAGATGATCGACGCGGCGTCGGAGAAGATGGCGCGCAACGTGATCGACATGGCGAACGCCATCGCCGCGAAGTCGCAGCCGATCGCGGCGGAGTAAGGCCTTTTCGGCAAGGGGGGCGGCGGCGCAACGCCCCGCCCTGTGACAGCACCCGCGGGCGGCGGGGTGGTTCGACGTGCCCGGCGGGGCGGTGGGGTGAACCCCCACGCCACGGAATGGAGGAGAGACGGACATGGACATTCATGAGCATCAGGCCAAGGAAATCCTGAAGGGCTTCGGCGTGCCGGTGCCGAAGGGCTTCGTGGCCTATTCGCCCGAGCAGGCGGCCTATTGCGCCCGCGAACTGGGCGGCCCCGGCCCCTGGGTCGTGAAGGCGCAGGTGCATTCCGGCGGCCGCGGCGAGGCGGGCGGCGTGAAGCTGTGCAAGACGGATGCGGAGGTGATGGAGTACGCCGCCTCGCTTCTGGGCACGCGGCTGGTGACCAAGCAGACCGATGCGCAGGGCAAGGGGGTCTACCGGCTTTATGTCGAGGAGGCGTCGGACATCGCGCAGGAACTGTACCTGGGCTTCGTGCTGGACCGGAAGTCGGAGCGGATCATGATCGTCGCCTCCGGCCATGGCGGGATGGAGATCGAGGACCTGGCGCATGAGGACCCCGACAGCCTCGTGCGGTCGGTGATCGACCCGGCGGTGGGCCTGCGCGAATACCAGGCGCGGGACGTGGGGTTCCGGCTGGGGCTGACGGGGCCGCAGGTGGCGCAGTTCGTGACCTTCCTGCAGGCGTGTTACCGGGCGTACCGCGACCTGGACGCGATGATGGTGGAGATCAACCCGCTGGTCATCACCGGCAAGGGCGACCTGGTGGCGCTGGATGCGAAGATGTCCTTCGACACCAACGCGCTTTACCGCCGTCCGCAGGTGGCGGCGCTGCGCGATCCCGGGCAGGAGGACCCGCGCGAGGCGATGGCCGCCGACAACGGGCTGGCCTACGTCGGGCTCGACGGCGACATCGGCTGCATCATCAACGGTGCGGGTCTGGCGATGGCGTCGATGGACATGATCCAGCTGGCTGGCGGGCAGCCCGCCAACTTCCTCGACATCGGCGGCGGCGCCTCGCCCGAGCGGGTCTGCCAGGCCTTCCGCACCGTGCTGTCGGACCGCAAGGTGAGTGTGATCCTCGTGAACATCTTCGCGGGCATCAACCGCTGCGACTGGATCGCGAAAGGAGTGATCCGGGCGTATCGCGAGGTGGGCATCGAGATCCCCGTGGTGGTCCGCCTGTCGGGCACCAACGTCGAGGAGGGCCGGAAGATCATCCGCGAGAGCGGCCTGCCGATCATTTCCGCCGACACGCTGGCCGAGGCCGCCGACAAGGCCGTCGCCGCCGCTTCCCAGAAAATCGCAGCAGAATAACCGCCCCTCGGGTCGCGCAGGCGACGGCAGGGCAGAAAGGACATCCGGAGATGGCAATTCTCATCAAGGACGACACACGGGTCGTGGTGCAGGGTCTTTCGGGGCGCATCGGCCAGTTCCACGCACAGGAGATGATCGAATACGGCACAAAGGTCGTGGCCGGGGTCACGCCCGGCAAGGGCGGCTCATCGGTGCTGAACCGCCCGGTCTTCAACACCGTCCGCGAGGCGGTGGAGCAGACCGGCGCGACCGCCTCGCTGCTGTTCGTGCCCCCGGCCTTCGCCGCCGACGCGATGATGGAGGCGGCAGAGGCGGGGATCGAGACGGCGGTCTGCGTGACCGACGGCATCCCGGCGCAGGACATGATGCGGGTGAAGCGCTTCCTCCGCCGCTTTCCGCGCGACCGCAAGATGCGGCTGATCGGGCCGAACTGCGCGGGCATCATCAGCCCGGGGCAGGGCTTCATGGGCATCATGCCGCCGCACATCTACATGCCGGGCCGCGTGGGCATCATCGGCCGGTCGGGCACGCTGGGCTACGAGGCGGCGAGCCAGATGCAGGCGCTGGGGATCGGCATCTCCTCTTCCATCGGGATCGGCGGCGACCCGATCAACGGATCAAGCTTCCGCGACATCCTCGAGCTGTTCGAGAACGATCCCGACACCGATGCGGTGATGATGATCGGCGAGATTGGCGGCCCGCAGGAGGCAGAGGCGGCGGAATACGTCCGCGACCACATGACGAAACCCGTCGCCGCCTACATCGCCGGTCTGGCCGCCCCCAAGGGCCGCAAGATGGGCCATGCCGGTGCGATCATCTCGGCCTTCGGGGAAAGCGCGCAGGAGAAGGTGGACATGCTCTCTGCCGTCGGCATCACCGTGGCCCCGAACCCCTCGGCCATGGGCGAGACCGTCGCCCGGATGCTGGGCATGAAGGCCGCGGCATGAGCGCGTCATCCCTGATGGAGCCGGACCACACCGCCTGGATCGGGCGCACGCAGACCGTCGAGGGGGGCGTCACGCCCAACCTCGCCGGGATGCTCGGCGCGGCGGTCGGCCACGATCTCTCCCCGGTCCGCGACCTGCGGGCCGGACGGCCGCTGCCCAGCCTCTGGCACTGGGTGGCGTTCCCCGAGTTCGTCCAGATGTCGGATCTGGGCGAGGACGGGCACCCGGCGCTGGGCGGCTTCCTGCCTCCCCTGCCGTTCCGGCGCCGGATGTGGGCCGGGGGCGACATCACCTTCAAGGGCGTCTTCCACGTCGGCGAACGGCTGACAAAGGTGTCGACCATCCGCGCCGTGACGATGAAGGAGGGGGCGACGGGGCGGATGGCCTTCGTCACCGTCGATCACGTCACCAGGGGCGCCGAGGGCGGCGTCGTCGAGGAAGAGCAGAACATCGTCTACCTCGACATCCCGAAATCCTTCCGCCCGCCGAAGCAGACCCCTGTGCCCGAACGTCTGGCCTATGACGAACGGGTGCCGATGAACGAGGTGCGGCTCTTCCGCTACTCGGCGGCGACCTACAACGCGCACCGCATCCACTACGACCTGCCCTATGCGCAGCAGGTGGAGAAGTACCCGGCGCTGGTCGTGCACGGCCCGATGCAGGCCACCATGGCGATCGAGGCGGCGGAACGGCACACGCGGCGCGCGCCCGCGCGGTTCAGCTACCGCGTGGTGCACCCGATGTTTCATGATCATGACCTGCGGCTGGTCGGTGCGCTCGACCCGGCGGGCGGCGCGATCGAGATCGGAACGGCAACCTTCGAGGACTACCTCGGGCTCAAGGCAAGGATGGAGTGGGCGGCATGAGTATCCTGACAGGCATGCGCGTGGTCGAAAGCTCCGCCTTCGTGGCGGTGCCGCTGGCCGGGATGACGCTGGCGCAGATGGGGGCGGACGTGATCCGCTTCGACCTGCCGGCAGGCGGCATGGACGCGAAACGCTGGCCGGTGACGCGGGAGGGGCAGAGCCTGTTCTGGGCCGGGATGAACAAGGGCAAACGCTCGGTGGCGCTGGACGTGAAATCGCCGCGCGGCCGGGAGATCGCGCAGGAGATCATCTGCGCCCCCGGGCAGGACGCGGGGCTGTTCATCACCAACCTCGCGGTGAAGGGCTGGACCGATTACGAGACTTTGTCGGAGCGGCGCGGCGACCTCTGCATGGTGCAGCTGCGCGGCGACCGGCACGGGCGCCCGGCGGTCGACTACACGGTGAACCCGCAGCTGGGCTTCCCCATGGCCACGGGGCCGAAAGGATCGGCTGATCCGGTCTGCCACGTGCTGCCCGCATGGGACTGCATCGCCGGGAACATGGTGGTCAGCGGTCTGCTCGCCGCCGAGCGCCACCGGCTGCGCACGCGGCAGGGGCAGTTCGCCGACCTGACGCTGAAGGACGCTGCAAGCGCGATGCTCGGCAACCTCGGGATCCTGGGCGAAGTGCAGGTCAACGGCGAGAGCCGCGGGAAACATGGCAACGCGCTTTACGGCGCTTACGGGCAGGACTTCCTCTGCGCCGACGGCCGGCGGGTGATGGTCATCGCCCTGACGCTGCGCCAGTGGAAGAACCTCTGCCGGGTGACCGGGACGGAGACCGACATGAACTACCTGTCGGGCGCGCTGAACGCCGACCTCGACACCGAGGGCGCACGCTGGGAACATCGCGCCGCGATCACGAAGGTGCTGACGCCCTGGTTCGCGGCGCGCGGTGTCGCCGACTTCGCGGAGCTCTTCGACAAGAGCGGCGTCACCTGGTCGGTCTTCCGCACCTTCGCAGAGGCTGTGGCGGAGGACCCGGATATCTCCACCGCCAACCCGATATTCTCGGAGGTCGATCATCCCGGCATCGGGCGGATGCTGACCCCCGGCTCGCCGTTCAGCTTCGCGGGCTACGGGCGCGACGTGCCTAGGCCCGCCCCGGTCCTCGGCCAGCACACGGAGGAGGTGCTTGCCGACGTGGCCCGCCTGACCGACGGAGAGATCGGGCGGCTGATGGACGACGGCATCGCCATGCAAACGGGCGACAGGCTGCGCATGGCCTCCTGACACGCGCAGCGCCCCGCCGCTGTGCCCGGTGACCGGATGCGCAACCCGGACACCGGTATGGGTCCGCGCCGCCCCCCGGCGCGGACCCGGTGTGCCCGTCCGGCCCAAAACTCCCGGCCAGAAACGCCCGGCCAGAAACGCCAGACCCCTTCATCTTGGCCGAAATACCTCGGGGGTCCGGGGGCAGCGCCCCCGGCGTGGGGGGGGGGGCCCCGCCCCCCCCCCACCCCCCCCCCCCCCCCCCCCCCCCCCACCCCCCCCCCCCCCCCGCGCCCGCGGGCCCCCCCCGCCGCCCGGGTGGGGTGCCCGCGCGGGCCCCCCCCCCCGCCCCGCCCCGGCGCCGCGCGCCGGCCCCCCCCCCCCGCCCCCCCCCCCGCGGCGCCGCGCCCCCCCCCCCCCCCCCCCCCCCACGCCCCGGCGCCGCAGCGGCATCAGGCGTGAACGGGTTGCGGGCCGCCCGCCGCGCCCACCCGGCGGACCACCTCGGCGATGCGGGCGAACTGTTCGGCCATGGGCGAGGACTTCCGCCAGACCATGCCGATGGTGCGCGCCGGTTGCGGCTCGGCGAAATGCGCGACCGAGACCTGCGCCGCGCCGGTTTCCACCGGGACCGCCATCTCGGGGATCAGGGTGACGCCGATGCCCGCGCCCACCATCTGCACCAGCGTCGTCAGCGATGAGCCGTCCAGACCGTCGCGCGGCATGGCCGAGCCCAGCTTGCAGAACGACAGCGCCTGGTCGCGGAAGCAGTGGCCTTCCTCCAGCAGCAGGAGCCGCATCTTCTGCAGCGCCTCGCCGTCTGGCACGGGCTTGGCCGCGTCGCGGTCGGGGCGCACGAGGACGAAGGTCTCGTCGAAGAGCGCCACCTCGGTCAGCGCGGGTTCGGAGATCGGCAGCGCGAGGATGGCGGCGTCGATGCGGCCGTCGTGCAGCTCCGTGATCAGGCGCGGGGTCAGGGTCTCGCGGACGTGCAGGTCGAGGCCGTCGAACTCTGCCGACAGGTGCCCCACCAGCCGGGGCAGCAGGTAGGGGGCGATGGTCGGGATGATGCCCAGCCGCAGCCGCCCGATGTGGCCGCCCTGCACGCTGCGGGCGAGGTCGCCCAGCTCGTCGACGGAGCGCAGGATCTCCGTCACGCGTTTGCGGAAGGTCTCGCCGAATCCGGTCAGCCGGACGGAGCGCGGCCCGCGCTCGAAGAGCGGCAGGCCAAGTTCGGCCTCAAGCTCCTTGATCTGCACCGAAAGCGCGGGCTGGGAGATCGCGCAGGCCGCGGCGGCGTGGCCGAAATGCCCCTTCTGGGCGAGCGCCTCGAAATAGCGCAACTGTTTCAGGGTGATGTTTTTCATAATCGCAAATTATGGGCGCCATCAGAACTTTCAACTTAAATATATTGGAACCCCCGTTTAGAAAGAGTCCAGACTGGCGACGCGAGGAGACTGCGCGCGCGGCCGAAGCCCGCGGCGCAACACGTCACGGAACGAAAAGACATGAACTGTCCCAAGGGCTTGGCGCCTTTCATGGGGCTGAAACCGACTTTGACCGTAGGGAGATCGACATGGACGGAAACAACACAGGCGGATGCCCGGTGATGCACGGGGCGCAGATCGCCTCGACCTTCGGGGTACGCTCGAACCGCGACTGGTGGCCGAACCAGCTCAACCTCGGCATCCTGCACCAGCATGCCCCCAAATCGAACCCGATGGGCGAGAACTTCTCCTACGCCGAGGCGTTCAAGAAACTCGATCTGAAGGAGGTCAAGAAGGACCTCACCGCGCTGATGACCGACAGCCAGGACTGGTGGCCGGCGGACTACGGCCATTACGGCCCGTTCATGATCCGGATGGCGTGGCACTCTGCCGGGACCTACCGCACGGCGGACGGCCGGGGCGGCGCGGGCTCGGGCCAGCAGCGGTTCGCGCCGCTGAACTCCTGGCCGGACAACGGCAACCTCGACAAGGCCCGGCGCCTGCTGTGGCCGGTCAAGAAGAAGTACGGCAACAGCCTGTCCTGGGCCGACCTCTTCATCCTCGCAGGCAACGTGGCCATCGAATCGATGGGCGGACGCACCTTCGGCTTCGGCGGCGGCCGTGTCGACACATGGGAGCCGGAGCAGGACGTCTACTGGGGCTCCGAGGCAGAGTGGCTGGCGACTTCCGGCGGCGAGGGATCGCGCTACACCGGCGACCGCGTGCTGGAAAATCCGCTGGCGGCCGTGCAGATGGGCCTGATCTACGTGAACCCGGAAGGCCCGGACGGCAACCCGGACCCGCTGGCCTCGGCCCGCGACATCCGCGAGACCTTTGCCCGCATGGCGATGAACGACGAGGAAACCGTCGCGCTGACCGCCGGTGGCCACACCTTCGGCAAGGCGCACGGCGCCGGTGACGCGGGCCTCGTCGGCACCGATCCCGAAGCCTCGCCGCTGGAATCGATGGGCTTCGGCTGGGCCTCCACCCACGAGACCGGGCTGGGCAAGTACACCATCACCTCGGGCATCGAGGGGCCGTGGACCGCGAACCCGACGCAGTGGGACATGGGTTATTTCGACCTGCTGTTCGGCTACGAGTGGGAACTGACCAAGTCGCCCGCCGGGGCAAACCAGTGGACGCCGAAGGACCTCAGGGACGAGGACTTCGCACCGCAGGTCGACGGCTCGGGCGAGAAGGTCAAGCCGATGATGACCACCGCCGACATGGCGATGCGCATGGACCCCGAGTACGAGAAGATCTCGCGCCGGTTCCACCAGAACCCGGAGGAGTTCGCCGAGGCGTTTGCCCGCGCGTGGTTCAAGCTGACCCACCGCGACATGGGGCCGAAGTCGCTGTACCTCGGGCCGGAAGTGCCGGAAGAAGACCTGATCTGGCAGGACCCGCTGCCGAAGGCGGACTACCCGATGATCGACGACGCCGATGTCGCCGCGCTGAAGTCCGAGATCCTGTCGAGCGGCCTGTCGGTGCGTGACCTCGTCTACACGGCGTGGTCGTCTGCCTCGACTTTCCGCGGGTCCGACAAGCGGGGCGGCGCCAACGGCGCGCGCATCCGTCTTGCGCCGCAGAAGGATTGGGAGGTCAACGAGCCTGAGCAGCTTGCACAGGTGCTGTCGGTGCTCGAAGGCATCAAGTCGGGCTTCGACGCCAAGGGGGCGAAGAAGGTCTCCATCGCGGACCTGATCGTGCTGGGCGGTGCCGCCGCCATCGAGAAGGCGGCGAAGGCCGGCGGCCAGGAGGTCGAGGTGCCCTTCGTTCCGGGCCGCGTCGACGCCACCGACGCGCACACCGACGCCGAGAGCTTCGAGCCGCTGGAACCGCAGGCGGACGGCTTCCGCAACTACGCGCAGCAGACCTTTGCCGTCTCGGCCGAGGAGATGCTGCTCGACAAGGCGCAGCTTCTGGGCCTGTCGGCGCCGGAGATGACGGTGCTGGTCGGCGGGATGCGCGCGCTGGGGGCCAACCACGGCGGCACCACGCACGGCATGTTCGACGGGGACTACGGTGTCCTCGACACCAAGTTCTTCGAAGGCATCACCGAGATGGGCGTGAAGTGGGCCCCGGCGGACGAGGAAGGCACCTTCAAGGCCACGAACCGCACCGACGGCGGCGAGCGCTGGACCGGCACGCGGGTCGACCTCGTGTTCGGCTCCAACAGCCAGCTTCGGGCGCTGTCCGAGGTCTATGCGCAGGACGACAACCGCGGGAAGTTCATCTGCGATTTCGTAAGCGCGTGGAACAAGGTGATGAACGCCGACCGTTTCGACGTGGCCTAAGCGCCTTGCGCATGTGAACAGGCAGGCGGCGCCCTTCGGGGCGCCGTTTTGCGTGGGGGGCGTTTTTTGGCAAGGTTGGGTTTCGCATACTTCCCCGCGCGGCGGCTGCGGTGCTAGGCTGCGGCCATTGACGCGGAACGTCTGGCTTCGGGCCTGTGCCCGGGGGGCGTTCCTGACAGGATTTCGAAAGGGGCCGCCATGTCCATCCGACCCTACACCATCCGGGACGGGGATACGCTTTGGGGCATCGCCGGGCGCAAGCTGGGCGACACCAAGCTGTGGGGCGACATCTGGCGGATGAACATCGACGCCGAGCGCCTGCCGAACAACGCCACGCTGATCGTCGATCCCGACGTGCTGTTCACCGGCGACACGATCTACATCCCGAAGGACGGCTCGAAACTGCCGCGCCGGGCGCCGATGCCCATGGCGCGCAGCCTGCGCCGGTCGCTGGGCGAGCGCGGCGCGCAGTCGGAGGTGACGCCGCCCCGGTTCGAGTTCGACATGGTCAAGGTGACGGGCACGGCCTTCCACCCCGATTTCCGCATCACGCTGACGCTTGTGGGGGCGATGGGGATGCAGGCGAAGGACCCGGTCAGGTTCCTCGACATGAAGCCGTCGAACTACGAGATGAAGGAGGCGACCGCGAAGCGGATGATCCTGTCGCGGCTGTTCAATGCAATCCGCGCCGATTACCGGCCCGAGGCGGCGTCGGTGACGCTGGACGCGGGGCAGGCGTTCCGCTCGGCGGGCGGACTGACGGCGCGGCTGAAGGTGAACCCGGTGACCCGCGTGCGCACCGGCCAGGTCGACCTGCCCTCGGACGAGGTTCGGCTCTACGGGCACAGGTTCGATCCGCTCCTGTCGCTGAAGATCGAGATCCAGCACCGCGGCCAGTCGGACGAGGGCGCCTCGGAGGGCATCCAGTCGGTGCAGGTGGCGCTGCCGATTACCGATTTCGGCGTCGATGTGTTCATCACCGCGGACCCGTCGATGGGGCAGAAGCTGCCGAGCTATGCGCTGGCCAGCCGGATGCTGACGCGCGGGGCGCTGGGGGCCAAGATGCTCATGTCGGGCAGCCGCGATGTGGTTACCGGCGGGGTGCGGATGGGCGGCCATGCGGGCAAGAAGGGCGGCGCCGGACGCGCGGGGATCAGCGGCGCGGAGGCGGTGATCGCCGAATCGGGCGGCAACAAGCGCCTGCTGCTGGAGCGCCGCGCGCCGAAGACCGGCCATGGCGCGGCCACCGACCTCGTCCGCGCGGGCGCCTGACGGGGCATCGCCGAAAGACGCCGCAGCCATCGCCCGCCGGAGGTGCATTGTGCTTTGCGGTCCGGGGCGGCTAGGGTCGTGGGATGGAGAACAGCTTCGCAGGCCATGGACAGGGCGACACGCCCGGCGGCGCCCCCGGCGAGATGGGGGAGGCCGCATGGGCGGACGTGCTGCGCGCGGTGGACCGCACCTATGCGGAGCTTGTCGATTATCAGGAAAAGCTGGAGAGCCGGAACGCCGAACTGAGGGCGCTGCGCGGTGTGCTCGCCTCGATCCGCGAGTCGATCGGCGACTACCTTGTCGTGACCGACCGCGATGGGCTGATCGTGGAGGCGAGCGCCTCGTTCTGCGCGATGGCGGGCGTGGCGGAGGCGCGCGCCGTGGGGCGGCCCTTCCTCGATTTCCTCGAACCAGACGCGCGCGCGGCGCTTGGCCGGGCCATCGAGCAGGCGCTTATGGACCGCAGCGTCGCGGGGGTGGAGGCGCCGCTTTCCGGACGCGACGGGCCGGAGCCGGTGGAATGGCGCGTGGCGCCCCGGCAGGAACAGCGCCGCCGCGTCGGTGTCGTGCTGACGGGCCGGCCGCTGGGCGAGTTGCGGCGTGCCTATTCGGAACTGGCGGAAGGCCACGAACGGCTGAAGCAGGCGCAGACCCTGCTGGTGCGCAACGAAAAGCTCGCCTCGCTCGGGCGGCTGCTGGCCGGGGTGGCGCACGAGCTGAACAACCCCATCAGCTTCGTCTACGCCAACTCGCACGCGCTGGGGAAATACGTCGACCGGTTCGAGCAGTATTTCGAGCGGGTGCAGGCCGGTGCCTCGCGCGAGGAACTGGTGGAGTTGCGCGCGAAGCTGCGGCTGGACCGTGACCTGAAGAACCTGCGGTCTGCCCTGAACGGCGCGCAGGAGGGGGCGGAGCGGGTGCGCGACATCGTGGCCGACCTGCGGCGCCTTTCGGCGGACGGGACGGGCGACATGGTGCCCTTCGACCTGGGCGACTGCGCGCGCGTGGCAGCAAGCTGGGTGGAGCGCGGCAGCCGGTCGGAGCTCAGGATCACCTTCGAGGGCGCCTGCGACGGGCCTGCGTTGGGCCGTCCGGGACACATCCAGCAGGTGCTGATGAACCTCGTGCAGAACGCGGCGGACGCCATGGCTGGCCAGGCGGACGCGGAGGTCACCCTGCGGCTGCACAGCGATGCCAGGCGCGAGATGATCGACATCTGCGACAATGGTCCCGGCGTGCCGGAGGAGCTGACGGCGGCGATCTTCGACCCGTTCTTCACCACCAAGGACGTGGGCGCCGGGACGGGGCTGGGGCTGGCGATCTCGGCCAAGATCGTCGAGGAACACGGGGGCACGCTGGAACTGCTGCCGCAGGAGAGCGGCGCCTGCTTCCGTGTCGCGCTGAGGCGCGCGGAGGCCGGGAAGGACACCGGCAGGGACGCCGGGAAAGGAACGGAGCCGGAATGAACGTACTCTGGTTGCAGACCGCGGGTTGCGGCGGATGCTCCATGTCGCTCCTCTGTGCGGAGGCGCCGGGGGTCTTCGACCTGCTGGAGGGCGCGGGGATCGAGATGCTGTGGCACCCCTCGTTCTCCGAGGCGACGGGCGGCGAGGTGCGCGCCCTGCTGGCCGCGATCGAGGCGGGCGAGCAGCGGCTCGATGTGCTCTGTGTCGAAGGCTCCATCCTGATGGGGCCGGGCGGCACCGGGCGTTACCAGATGATGGCGGGCACCGGGCGCTCGATGCTCGACTGGGTGCGCTCGCTCTCGGCGCTGGCCACGCATGTGGTGGCGGTGGGCACCTGCGCGACCTACGGCGGCGTGACTTCGGCGGGCGAGAACCTGACCGACGCGATGGGCCTGCAATACGACGGTGCGCACCGGGGTGGCGCGCTCGGGGCCGGGTTCGTGGCGAAGGGCGGCCTGCCGGTGGTCAACGTCGCGGGCTGTCCGACGCATCCCGACTGGGTGACGGAGACGCTGATGATGCTGGCCGAGGGCGTGCTGGATGCCGGCGCGCTCGACACGCTGGGGCGACCGAAGTTCTATGCCGAGAACCTCGTGCACCATGCCTGCCCGAAGAACGAGTTCTACGAGTACAAGGCCAGCGCCGAGAAGCTGAGCCAGATCGGCTGCATGATGGAGCATCTGGGCTGCGTCGGCACGCAGGCGGTGGGCGACTGCAACATTCGCGGCTGGAACGGCGAGGGGTCCTGCACGCGGGCGGGCTATCCCTGCATCAACTGCACCGCGCCGGAGTTCGAGGAACCCGGCCACGCCTTCGCCGAGACGCCGAAGTTCGCGGGCATCCCCGTAGGGCTGCCGACCGACATGCCGAAGGCCTGGTTCATGGCGCTGGCTTCCCTGTCGAAGGCGGCAACGCCGCCGCGCATCGGGCGGAACGCGGTGTCGGACCGGATCCGCGTCCCCCCCAGCCCGAAGGCGCGTTCATGACCAAGACCTTGCTGGTGGGGCCGTTCAACCGGGTGGAGGGCGACCTGGAGATCCGGCTTGAGGTGGCGGAGGGCCGCGTGGCTGCGGCCTATGCCAATTCGCCGATGTTCCGCGGGTTCGAGCGGATGATGCTGGGCAAGGGACCGGAGGACGCGCTGACGATCACGCCGCGGATCTGCGGCATCTGCTCGATCTCGCAATCGGCGGCGGCGGCCCTTGCGCTGGCCGATCTCGCCGGGGCGGAAATGGCGCTGGAGGGCGCGCGGGTCGCCGCGCTTTTGCACGGGGTGGAGAACCTGCTGGACCACCTGACGCATTTCTACCTGTTCTTCATGCCGGATTTCGCGCGTGCGGGCTATGCGGGCCGGGGCTGGCACGACCGGGTGCAGGCGCGGTTCCTGGCCGGGCAGGGCTCCGGCACGCGGGCGGCCGTGGCGGCACGGGCCGAGCTTTTCCACATCGTGGGGCTTCTGGGCGGCAAGTGGCCGCATACGCTGGCGATCCAGCCCGGGGGCGTCACGCGGGCGCCTTCCGCGCGCGACAAGGCACGCATTGGCGCGTGGCTGGCGGGCTTCCGGCGGTTCCTGGAGCGCGAGGTCTTCGGCGCACCGCTTGAGGTCTTCGACGCGCTGTCGGACGTGGCGGGGCTGGAGCGCTGGGGCACGGGCGACGCCGGGTTGTTCCTGGAGGTGGCGGCGGACACCGGGCTCACCGATCTGGGCCGGGGCCCGGGGCGCTACATGTCCTTCGGCGCCTACCCGGTACCGGAGGGACGGCTCTTCCGGCGCGGGCTTTGGCAGGGCGGCGCAGTGGGGCCGGTGGACGAGGGGGCCATCGTCGAGGACCTGAGCCACGCCTGGATGCTGGGCGCGGCGGCGCATCCTTCGGCCGGGGAGACGCGGCCCGATGCGGCCATGCGCGAGGAGGCCTACAGCTGGTGCAAGGCGCCGCGGCTGGGCGGAGAGACGGTGGAGGTCGGCGCGCTGGCCCGGCAGATCGTCGACGGTCACCCGCTGGCGGTGGCGCTGGCGGGGGAGGGCGGCGTGCGGGCGCGTGTCGCCGGGCGCCTGCTGGAGATCGCGCGGACGCAGATCGTGCTGGAGGGGCTGCTGGCCGGCATCGCGCCGGAGAAGGCCTTCATGACCGAGGTGGCGCTGCCCCGGGACGGGTCCGGCGTGGGGCTGGTGGAGGCGGCGCGCGGGTCGCTCGGCCACTGGCTGAGTGTCGAGGGCGGGCGCATTTCCAGCTACCAGATCGTGGCGCCGACCACGTGGAACTTCTCGCCCCGCGACGGCAGCGGCGTGCCCGGGCCGGTGGAGGCGGCGCTGGTCGGTGCGGAGGTGCGCGAGGGCGAGGACACGCCCCTGGCCGTGCAGCACGTGGTGCGGAGCTTCGACCCGTGCATGGTCTGCACGGTGCATTGATGGCACCGTGTCTGCGGTTGGGCAAGGCGCGCCCGGGTGTCGGCGGCCTGCGGTCTGGCAGGCGGTGCGCCGAGGTATTTGGACCAAGGTGAAGCCATGGGAGCGGGGAGGCGGATACGGGTGCGCGGTCAGGTGCAGGGCGTGGGCTTCCGCCCCTTCGTCTGGCAGCTTGCGCGCGAGAGGGGGCTGACCGGGGTCGTGCTGAACGATCCCGAGGGTGTGCTGATCCTCGCCGCCGGGGCCGATCTGGACGGGTTCGAACGGGCGCTTGTTGAGCGTGCGCCCCTGCTGGCGCGGGTGGATGCGGTGGAGTCCTTGCCCTGCGAGGTGGAGGCGGAGGGTTTTGTCATCGGCGCCTCCGAAGGGGCGGGGGCCGAGACGCGGGTGACGCCGGATGCGGCGAGCTGCGCCGATTGCCTGGCGGAGGTGCGCGATCCCGGCGACCGGCGGCACGGCTATGCCTTTGCCAATTGCACCCATTGCGGGCCGCGGTTCACCATCCTGCGGGGGCTGCCTTACGACCGGGCACAGACGACCATGGCGGCCTTCCCGATGTGCGACGCCTGCCGGGCGGAGTATGGCGACCCGGGCGACCGGCGCTTTCACGCGCAGCCGGTGGCCTGCCCGGACTGCGGCCCGCGGCTGTGGCTTGAGCCGGAAGGCGGTCTGGCGGAAGCGGTGGCACGGCTGGCGCGGGGCGAGGTGCTGGCGGTCAAGGGGCTGGGCGGCTTTCACCTGGCCTGCGACGCCACGAACGCGGAGGCGGTGGCGCTGTTGCGGGCGCGCAAGCGGCGGCCGTCGAAACCCTTTGCGCTGATGGCGGCGCTGGAGGTGATCCGGCGGTTTGCACGGGTGGACGGTGCGGCGGCGGCGCTGCTGCGCGACCCGGCGGCGCCGATCGTGCTGTTGCCGAAGGGCTGCGAGACCCTGCCCGAAGGCGTGGCGCCGGGCATGGCGGAACTGGGCTGGATGCTGCCCTATACGCCGCTGCACCACCTGCTGCTCGATGCCTTCGGGGGCGTGCTGGTGATGACCTCGGGCAACCTGTCGGGCGAACCGCAGGTCATCGGCAACGCGGAGGCGCGGGACAAGCTCGGGCCGTTCGCCGATGCCTTCCTGATGCACGACCGCGACATCGCGCGGCGGCTGGACGATTCCGTCGAGCGGGCGGCGCCGCCGATGGTGCTGCGCCGGGCGCGGGGGCGGGTGCCGGGGACGCTGCCCCTGCCGGAGGGCTTTGGCGATGCGCCGCAGGTGGTGGGCTATGGCGGCCAGATGAAGGCGGCGATCTGCCTTCTGAAGAACGGGCAGGCGCTCCTGGGGCATCACCTGGGCGAGCTGGACGAGGCGCTGACCTGGGATGCCTTCCTCGACGCCGACCGGGATTATGCGGCGCTTTTCGATCATCGCCCGGAGGTGGTGGCCGTGGATCTGCATCCGGATTTCCGCGCCTCGCGCCACGGAGCGGCGCGGGCGGAGGCCGAGGGGCTGCGGCTGGAGGAGGTCCAGCATCACCACGCGCACCTTGCGTCCTGCCTCGGCGAGAACGGCTGGCCGCTGGACGGCGGGCCGGTCGCCGGGATCGTGCTGGACGGGCTGGGGCTGGGGCCGGATGGCACGGTCTGGGGCGGCGAGCTGCTGCTGGGCGATTACCGCGGGTACGCGCGGCGTGGCTGGCTGGCGCCGGTGCCGCTGGTGGGCGGCGACCGTGCGCAGGCGGAGCCCTGGCGCAACGCTCTGGTCCGGCTGGACGCGGCGGGGCTGGCGGACTGGGCGGACGGGCTGTTCCCCGATGCGCCGCGCGACATGCTGCGGATGGCGGCGGCGCGGGGGCTGAACGCGCCGCTGTCGTCTTCGGCCGGGCGGCTCTTCGACGCGGTGGCGTCCTGCCTCGGGATTTGCCCGGACAGGCAGAGCTACGAGGGGGAGGCGGCCATGCGGCTGGAGGCGCTGGCCGGTGAGGGCGGCGGTGCGGGCTACGAGTTTGGCCACGATGGGCCGGTCATCGACCCGGGGCCGGTGTTCCATGCGCTTCATGATGACGTGTCGCGGGGTGCGGGGGCGGCGCAGGTGTCGGCGCGGTTCCATGCCGGGCTGGCACGGGCCTTTGCCGGGCGCGCGCGGGCGATGGTGCGGGACGGGGAGGCGGAGGCCGTGGCGCTGACGGGGGGCTGTTTCCAGAACGCGCGCCTGCTGCGGGAGACGCTGGCGGCCCTTGGCGATGTGCCGGTGCTGGTCCATCGGACGGTGCCCGCGAACGACGGCGGGCTGGCGCTGGGGCAGGCGCTGGTGGCAGCGGCGCGGGTGGTGGCGGACTGAGGCAGTCCTTGCGTTGCGATGTTGGTGCGCGGGGGAGGGTGGCGTGAACCCCCACCCTACGGGGTGTCGCGCGGCCGGGACAGGCATGACTCGGGCCCGTGGTTGCCGCGCTGCGGCAGGGGGAGGCTGCGGAAAGCGACTTACCGAAAGCAGGTGGAAAGCGGACAGCCCTTTGCCGGAGGCGGGCGCGCCCATCACCTGCACAACCGGCGCAAACATCTGAAAATCCGTGACTAATCGAAGATGTGCGCAGTCTGCACATTCATTTTGCATCGACCCCCTCCGAGCGGCCCATATGGGTGGCAGCTTTGTATGCCACGGCATTCTGCAGCGCCGCATCGCGCCGCTTGCGGCCGGAGGACAGGGAGGGACCAGCTTGAGCCAGATAGAAACCTTCTATGACGTGATGCGCCGGCAGGGGATCACCCGCCGGAGCTTCATGAAGTACTGCACGCTGACGGCGTCGGCGCTGGGGCTGGGACCCGCCTTCGTGCCGCAGATCGCCCATGCGATGGAGACCAAGCCGCGCACGCCGGTGATCTGGGTCCACGGGCTGGAATGCACCTGCTGCTCGGAGTCGTTCATCCGCTCGGCGCATCCGCTGGCGAAGGACGTGGTGCTGTCGATGATCTCGCTGGACTACGACGACACTCTGATGGCGGCGGCGGGCCACCAGGCGGAGGCGGCGCTGCAGGACACCATCGAGAAGTACAAGGGCAACTACATCCTCGCCGTCGAAGGCAACCCGCCGCTGAACGAGGACGGGATGTACTGCATCGTCGGCGGCAAGCCCTTCGTCGAGCAACTGCGCCACGCGGCGGAGCACGCCAAGGCGATCATCTCTTGGGGCGCCTGCGCGTCCTATGGCTGCGTGCAGGCCGCCGCGCCCAACCCGACGCGGGCGACGCCGGTGCACAAGGTCATCACCGACAAGCCGATCATCAAGGTGCCGGGCTGCCCGCCCATCGCCGAGGTCATGACCGGCGTCATCACCTACATGCTGACCTTCGACCGGCTGCCGGAACTCGACCGGCAGGGCCGCCCCGCGATGTTCTACGGTCAGCGCATCCACGACAAGTGCTACCGCCGGCCGCACTTCGACGCGGGCCAGTTCGTCGAGGCCTGGGACGATGACAACGCGCGCAAGGGCTATTGCCTCTACAAGATGGGCTGCAAGGGTCCGACCACCTACAACGCCTGCTCCACCGTGCGCTGGAACGAGGGCGTGTCCTTCCCGATCCAGTCGGGCCATGGCTGCATCGGCTGTTCCGAGGACGGCTTCTGGGACCAAGGCAGCTTCTACAACCGCGTGACCGATTTGACCCAGTTCGGGGTCGAGGCGAACGCCGACAAGATCGGGCTGGCCGCGGCCGGCGTCGTGGGGGCGGGCGTCGCAGCCCATGCCGCCGTGACCGCCCTGAAGGCCGCACAGAAAAAGACCCAGTCCGCGAAAGAGGAGGCCTGATAGATGGTCATTCAAACCCCGAACGGCTTTGACCTCGACAATTCCGGCAAGCGGATCGTCGTGGACCCGGTGACCCGGATCGAAGGCCACATGCGCTGCGAAGTGAACGTGGACGAGGAGGGCTTCATCCGCAACGCGGTCTCTACGGGCACCATGTGGCGCGGGCTGGAAGTGATCCTGAAAGGCCGCGATCCGCGCGACGCCTGGGCCTTTACCGAGCGGATCTGCGGCGTCTGCACCGGCACCCATGCGCTGACCAGCGTGCGGGCGGTGGAGGATGCGCTGGGGATCACCATCCCCGACAACGCCAACTCCATCCGCAACATCATGCAGCTCAACCTGGAGATCCACGACCACGTCGTGCACTTCTACCACCTGCATGCGCTCGACTGGGTGAACCCGATCAATGCGCTGAAGGCGGACCCGAAGGCCACGTCGGAGCTGCAGCAGGCGGTCTCGCCCTCGCATCCGATGTCCTCGCCCGGCTACTTCCGGGACGTGCAGAACCGGCTGAAGAAGTTCGTGGAAAGCGGGCAGCTTGGCCTCTTCAAGAACGGCTACTGGGACAACCCGGCCTACCTGCTGCCGCCCGAGGCGGACCTGATGGCCACGACCCACTACCTCGAGGCGCTCGACCTCCAGAAGGAGATCGTCAAGGTCCACACCATCTTCGGCGGCAAGAACCCGCATCCCAACTGGCTGGTGGGCGGCGTGCCGTGCCCGATCAACGTGCATTCGACCGGGGCCGTGGGCGCGATCAACATGGAACGCCTGAACATGGTGTCCTCGATCATCGAGCAGTGCATCGAGTTCAACAAGAACGTCTACCTGCCGGATGTGAAGGCCATCGGCGGCTTCTACAAGAACTGGCTCTATGGCGGCGGGCTGTCGTCCAAGGCGTGCCTCGCCTACGGGGACATCCCCGAGAACCCGAACGATTTCAGTGCCGAGCAGCTTCACCTGCCGCGCGGCGCGATCATCAACGGCGACCTCACCACGGTGCACGACGTCGACCCGCGCGACCCCGAGCAGGTGCAGGAGTTCGTCGACCATTCGTGGTACACCTACGGCGAGGCGGGCAAGGGGCTGCATCCGTGGGACGGCGTGACGGAGCCGAACTACGAGCTTGGCCCCAACGCCAAGGGCACCCGGACCGACATCCAGGAACTGGACGAGGCGGCGAAGTACTCGTGGATCAAGGCGCCGCGCTGGCGGGGCAACGCGATGGAGGTGGGCCCGCTCGCCCGCTACGTCGTGGGTTATGCCAAGGGTCACGAAGAGATCAAGGACCAGGTCGACCGCCTGCTGCGCGACATGGACCTGCCGCTTGAGGCCGTCTTCTCGACCCTCGGGCGCACCGCTGCGCGGGCGCTGGAGTCGGAGTACTGCGGCCGGTTGCAGAAACACTTCTTCGACAAGCTGGTGACCAACATCAAGAACGGCGACGAGTCGACCGCGAACGTGGCGAAGTGGGACCCCTCGACCTGGCCGAAGGAGGCCAAGGGCGTCGGCATGACCGAGGCGCCGCGCGGCGCACTGGGGCACTGGGTCCGCATCAAGGACGGGCGCATCGACAATTACCAGTGCGTCGTGCCGACCACGTGGAACGGATCGCCCCGCGACACGGCGGGCAACATCGGCGCCTTCGAGGCGTCGCTGATGAACACCAAGATGGAGCGCCCGGAAGAGCCGGTGGAGATCCTGCGCACCCTGCACAGCTTCGACCCGTGCCTTGCGTGCTCCACCCACGTGATGTCGCCGGACGGCGAGGAACTGACCACCGTCAAGGTGCGCTGAGGGAGGACCCGAACCATGAAACGCATTGCAGCACTGATCGCACTTCTTCCGGTTTCGGCCATGGCACACGGGGCGCACGCCCCGGTGCCGGAAAGCAGCCACGGCCTTGCCCACCTAGCACCCGCGCTCTTGGTGATCGCGGTGGCCGTGGTGGTCGCCCGCATCTCCCTCCGGAGGAAGGACGATGCATGACGGCACGGAGACGATCCACCAGCCGCGGCCGGGGATCGAGCCCCTGCCGACGGCCCGCCTGACCGGCGACGCCACCGCGCAGGACCTCGAGTCGATCCGCAAGCGCACCTCCGTTTACGTCTACGAGGCGCCGGTGCGCCTGTGGCACTGGATCAACGCGGCCTGCATCTTTGTGCTGGTCTTCACCGGCTGGTTCATCGGCAACCCTTTCCCGTCGATGCAGATCGGAGAGGCGACGCACCAGTTCATCTTCGGCTACACCCGCTTTGCGCATTTCGCGGCCGGGCTGATCCTGACGGTGGGCTTCTTCGGGCGCATCTACTGGGCCATTGTCGGCAACCACCACGCCAAACAGTTGTTCTACGTGCCGGTCTGGAACCGCCACTGGTGGAAGGAGCTGTGGTTCGAGGTCAAGTGGTACGCCTTCCTCGAAAGCGAGCCGAAGAAATACGTGGGCCACAACCCGCTGGCGCAGCTGGCCATGTTCATGTTCATGACGGTCGGCCTGTCCTTCATGATCCTGACGGGTCTCGCGCTTTATGGCGAGGGGCTTGGCGATCACAGCTTCATCTATGCCGCCACAAGCTGGGTGCTCACCCTGTTCGGAAATAGCCAGATCGTGCACTCGGTGCATCACCTCGGCATGTGGTTCATCGTGATCTTCATGATCATCCACATCTACGTGGCGGTGCGGGAAGACATCATGTCCCGGCAGTCCATCGTCTCGACTATGATCTCGGGGCACCGCACATTCAAGGATGACCGCGCCGACTGACACGGGGCGTCCGCGAAGGCACGGGAAGGCGGGTCGCAGGGCCCGCCTTTTCGCATTCCGGTCAGCGGCTTTCCGGCCGCCGCGTGCAAGATTCTCCGGAGATACATTTTTTGGATGGAATTTTGTCTTTCTGTTTTCATCAATGTTGCAAGATAAGTTTCCAGATGTCGTGCGCCGATGTTCGCGGTCTGCCTGAAAAAACGCTTATCCGGTAAGGGTTTGTTCAATATGCATGAAAAACGGCCCGAACCGGCAAGTCCGTTGCCGTCCGCCGCCCATCCATGGAAAGGTCTGCATGGTAACGAGGCTTCCGGCAAGGCGGCTCGACGGAGGAGGACAGCATGACAGGGAAAACCCTCATCATGGGCATCGGCAACGTGCTCTGGGCCGACGAAGGGTTCGGCGTGCGCTGCGTGGAGGCGCTGGCCGACGCATGGTCCTTCCCGGCGGAGGTGACGCTGCTCGACGGGGGCACGCAGGGGCTGTACCTGCTGCCGTTCCTCGAAGAGGCCGACACCCTGATCGTCTTCGACGCGGTGGACTACGGGCTGGTCCCCGGCACGCTGAAGATCGTGGAGGGCGACGAGGTGCCCGCCTTCATGGGCGCCAAGAAGATGTCGCTGCACCAGACAGGTTTCCAGGACGTGATCGCGACGGCGCAGCTCATGGGGTACTGCCCCGAGACGCTGATCCTGATCGGCTGCCAGCCCGAGGAGCTTGAGGATTACGGCGGCGGCCTGCGGGCGGTGGTGGCTGCGCAGATCGCCCCGGCCCTCGAGATCGCGCTGGAGAAGTTGCGAGCCATGGGCATCGAGCCCGTGCCCGGCAAGGCCGACACCCACCTCTTGGCCGACAAGTCGATCCTGCGCGACGCCTACGAGGAGGGCCGCCCCTCCGAGGAAGAGGCCTGCCGCATCGGCGACGCCCGCTTCCTGCCCGCGGGCGCCTGAGCCATGTGCGTCGGCGTCCCGATGGAGATCCTTTCGGTCGACGGCATCTCGGCCATGGCCTCGGGCGCAGAGGGGATCGAGGTGATCGACCTGTCCCTGACGCCGGACGCGACCGTGGGTTGCCACGTCCTGACTTTCCTCGGCGCCGCACGAGAGATCATCACCGCCGACGAGGCCGCGAAGATCGCCAGTGCGCTGGCGGGCCTGCGGTCGCTGATGAACGGCGGCGAGCTGGGCGACGCCTTTGCCGACCTCGAAGACACCGGGCCGCGCCTGCCGCCCCATCTGCAAGCCGCCCTTGCCGCCGGCAAGACCACCGCCTGAAGGAGACCGCCATGTCCCATCCGCTCATCACCCGCCTGACGACCGAATTCGGCTGGCCCCGTTTCGAAGACATGGGATCGCTGGAGGACTGGCGCGCCGGTCCGGGCGTGCACGTGCTGTTCGTGCCGGGCGATCCTGTGCGCAACCTCGAAACCGCCGACGTCGCGGTGATCCTGCCGGAACTGCGGCAGGCCTTCCAGGGTCGTTTCGACTGCGCGGTCTGCGGCGACGCCATCGAAGAGCAGGTCCGCAACGAGACCAAGGTCTTCAAGACCCCCAGCCTGATCTTCTGGCGCGCGGGCGAGATGATCGGCGCCGTGCCGAAGGTGCGCGACTGGGACGACTACATGGCCCGCGTCGCGCATATCCTGAGCCTGCCGGTCGCCGCCGAATAAGGGAGAGAGACAGATGTCGAATTTCGTACTGCCCCCGGTGGGCTTCGGCCCCGGATCGCAGCCTCTGGGCGACGAGGACGCGCAGCTGGAATACATGCCGATGCCGCAGGACATGCGCACCTACGCGCCGCATGTGCCGGACGTGGCGGGCGACGCGGAGCAGGCCATGGCCCTGCTGGCGGAGGTCGGAGAGGCCTGCGCGCAGGTGGCCCGCGACGGCGGCTCGAAGACCTTCGACCTGACCGGGCTCGACGCCGCCAACCTCGCCCTGATCAAGGAGACGCTGGGCGAGGGCGAGGTTGCGGTGAAGGTCTGGGGCCTGCCCGCGCTCGCCGCGCAGGAGTCGGTCTTTGCCGGGGTCTGGCGCGTCACCGGCGAGGGCGTCGACCGCATCGAGGTCGCACAGGTGCCGCAGGCCGCCCGGGCGCGTGCCTTCATCCCGCGCAAGCCCGCCGCCGGTGCGCAGGCGCCGAAGGGCGTGGGTGTGGTCAACGCTCCGGCGCTGGCGGTGGAGCTGGAAGAGCGTTCCGCCCATTACGCCGCCGCGCGGGAGCTGCATGTCGTCAACCTGACCCTGCTGCCGCACACCGAACCGGACCTGCTTTGGCTGGACACCGCGCTGGGGCAGGGCTCTGCCACGCTGCTCTCGCGCGGCTACGGCAACTGCCGCGTCACGGCGACGGCGCTGCCGCATGTCTGGCGGGTGCAGTTCTTCAACTCGATGGACACGCTGATCCTCGACACCTTCGAGGTGACGGACATGCCCGAGGTGGTCCTGGCCGCCAGCGAGGACCTGAGCGACAGCGCGGAGCGCATCGCCGAAGTGCTGGAGGCGATCCGATGAACACGCAGACCGGGTTCGAAGGTTCCTACCTCGGCGCGTCGGACAAGATCAGCGCGCAGGCGATCATGGAGTGCAAAATCTGCTGGACGCCCTACGATCCGGCAGAGGGCGACGACACGCGGCAGGTGGAACCGGGCACGCCCTTCCTTGCCCTGCCGGACGACTGGTCCTGCCCCAACTGCTCGGCGCCGAAGGAACAGTTCCTCGTGCAGTCCGATCCGGGGTCGGTTGCCGCGCAGCAGGCGGCGGCGCTGGCCCCGCGCATCGCGGCGCTGGAGGCCGATTTCCGCGAGATCTGGCATTCGAAGATGCGCGACGTGCCGATGGTCAACGCCGCGCTGCGGGTGGAGGCCGTGGGCTTCACCCTGTACGAAGGCCGCCCGCTGGGCGTGCTGATCTCGCCGTGGTTCATGAACCTCGTGATGCTGTCCGCCGAGGGCGAGGACTGGTCCGGGCTGAAGGCGGGCGAGAAGGAGGTGATCGCTTTCCCCTCCGGCGAGTACGAGTTCCTGCACAACGTCCGGGAGCAGGCGGGCGGCTACAAGGCCTGTTCGCTGTTCTCGCCGATGGGCGATTTCCGCAGCCACAAGGACGCCGCCGACGTGGCGCGCGCCGTGATGGTCGCGCTCTTCCAGGAGGAGCACCGGGCAGAAACCGACCGCTCTGCCGACATCCGCGCCGCGCGCGAGGCGGAACTGGCTGCGGCTGAGGCGGCCGCAGAAGAGGAGGGCGGGGCGCCCGTGCTCGATCCCGCGCCGACGCGGCGTGCGGTCATCACCGGCGGCATCGCCTCCGGCGAGGAGGAATAGCGCGATGCTGGCCCTCGTCGGACAGCCGGGCTTGGCATGGCGGACGGGACCGGCGCTGCCGGTGGCGCGCCTTGTCATCGGCCGTCCGGCAGAGGAGGCGGCGGCGGTCCTGCCGCGCATCTACAACCTGTGCCGCGGCGCGCAGGAGACCGCCGCACGGCTGGCCTTCGGTCTGCGGCTGGAGGACGGCACCGACGACCGCCTGCATGCGGAGATCCTGCGCGATCACGTCCTGATGCTCTGCGTCCGCCTGCCGCGCCATTTCGGCAGCTCGGCGATGGTCCTGCCGCAGGGCTGGCAGGCGGACCCCTCGCTGCTGCGCGCGCCGCTGTTCGGGACGGTCGAACGGCTGCCCCGGCATCTGTCGGAGCTGGACCGCGCCATGGCTGCCGGGGCGGGCGTCATGCTTCTGCTGCGCCGGGTGCGCGACAGCTTTGCCCCGTTCGAGGCGGCAACGGGTGTCCTGCCGGTGCCGGAAGGGGCAGAGGTCCTCGACCTCACGGCGCAGGAGAATTCTGTCGCGGGACGCTGGGCCCTGCATCCGCTGATGCGCGAGGTCGAGCGGGACTTCGGGCGCGGGCCCTTCTGGCGGCTCATGGGCCGGGTCGTCGAACTTGACGCGCTGCTGGCCGGTGTGCGCCTGCCGTTCCGCGTGACCCCGGACGGAGAGGCTTTTGTCCCCGCCGCCCGCGGCTGCTACGGTGTCTCGGCACGGACAGAGGCAGGCCGTGTGACCGCCTTTGAGCGGGTGACGCCGACCGATCACCTGCTGGCGGAGGGCGGTGTGCTGGACCGGAGCCTTGCGGCGCTGCCGGGCCGCAAGCGGGGGCTGGCGCCGCTGCTTCTGGATATCCTGGACCCCTGCGTGCCGGTCCGGCTGGAGGAGACGACCGATGCATGAACTCTCGCTTTGCGAAGGCATCCGGACGGTGCTGGAAGACACCGCGCGCCAGCACGGCGTCGACCGCATCGCGCGGGTGCGGCTGGAGGTCGGGCGCTTTGCCGGGGTCGAGAAGGAGGCGCTGTTCTTCGCATTCGACGTGGTGATGCGCGGCTCTGCGGCCGAGGGGGCTGTGCTGGAAGTGATCGACCTGCCGGGGCAGGCGATGTGCTACGACTGCATGAAGGTCGTGGAGATCGCCCACCGGCTGGACCCCTGCCCGGACTGCGGCGGGGGCAAGCTGATGCCGCAGGGCGGCGACGAAATGCGTATCAAGGATTTGGAGGCTGCGTGATGTGTACGGTTTGCGGATGCGGAGACGGAGAGGTGAAGGTGCACGGCCATGACCACGATCATGACCACGGGCATCATCATCACCATGGGCATGACCACGAGCACGGCCATGACCATCACCACGGGGACACCCACGACCACGTCCACTTCGGCCACGGTCCGGCGGGCGTCGAGGTGCCGGGCATGTCGCAGTCTCGGCTGATCGAGATCGAGACCTCGATCCTCGCCAAGAACGACCGCTACGCGGGGGCCAACCGCAGGGCGCTTGCCGCGAAGGGTATCCTCGCGTTGAACTTCGTCTCTTCCCCCGGTTCGGGCAAGACGACGCTCCTGTGCCGGACCATCGAGGCGCTGGGGGACCAGCCGCTTGCCGTGATCGAGGGCGACCAGCAGACCCAGAACGACGCCGACCGTATCCGTGCGACCGGCGCGCGGGCGGTGCAGGTGAACACCGGCAAGGGCTGCCACCTCGACGGGCACATGGTGGGCCACGCGCTGGAGCATCTCGACCTCGCGCCCGGCGCGATGCTGTTCATCGAGAACGTCGGCAACCTGGTCTGTCCGGCGGGCTTCGACCTTGGCGAGGACTGCAAGGTGGCGATCCTGTCGGTCACCGAAGGCGAGGACAAGCCGCTGAAATACCCAGACATGTTCCAGGCGGCGCGGCTGGCGATCCTGAACAAGACCGACCTCGCCCCGCATTGCGACGTGGACATGGACCTCTACGAGGCGAACCTGCGCCGGGTGAACCCGGAGATCGAGATCATCGCCCTCTCGGCCCGCACGGGCGAGGGCATGGACCTCTGGACCGGCTGGCTGAAGGCGCGCCTCGCGGCGAAACGGGCGCCGGCCGCCGCGGAGTGAACGCCATGGCCGACGCATCCACCCTGACCCTGCCCACCATCCTGCTGGTCGACGACGAGGAGCACGCGCTCAACGCCATGCGGATGGCGCTGGAGGACGACTTCGACTGCCTTTGCGCGCTGAACGCCGACGAGGCCGAGGCGCTGATGGAGGACAACTTCGTCCAGGTGGTGATCTGCGACCAGCGGATGCCGGGCAGGTCCGGGGTGGATTTCCTGTCGGCCGTGCGCGACCGCTGGCCCGAGACGGTGCGCATCATCATCACCGGCTACGCCGAGACGCAGGACATGATCGCGGCGATCAACGACGCGGGCATCTACCAGCTGATCACCAAGCCGTGGCATCCCGACCAGCTCATCATGATGGCGAAGAATGCCGCCGACCTCTTCCGCCTGAACCGCGACCACGAACGCATGTCGCTGGAGATGCGGTTCCTCACCCGCTCGGTCGAGCACAAGCTGGCGGAGAAGCGCCGCGCGCTGCGCGAGGGGCTGGGGTTCGAGAAGATCCTGCGCTCGGCCAATTCGCCGATGAACCCGGTGGTGGCGCAGGCGCGGCAGTTCGCGTCCTTCGACGTCTCGGTGATGATCGTGGGCGAGGAGGGCACCGGCAAGGCGGAGATGGCCCGCGCGATCCACTACGGCTCCCTCCGGTCGGACCGGGCGTTCCACGAAGTCAACGTGGTGGGCGTGGACGACCGCATCCTCGAGATCGAGCTTTTCGGCCACAAGCGCGGTGCGGTGCCCAACCTGCAGACCAACGGCGTGGGCCTTTTGCAGAAGGCCGACCGGGGCACGCTGTTCCTGAACGGGATCGAAAGCCTGTCGCCGCGCATGCAGCTCCAGTTGCAGCAGGTGGCGACGGAGGGCGTGTTCCGCCCCGTCGGCGGGCACGAGACGCTGCGCAGCGGCGCGCGGCTGATCGCCGGCAGCAGCCGCGATCTCAGGGCGGAGGTCGAGGCGGGCAACTTCCGCGCCGACCTGTTCTATGCGCTGGCGCAGACCACGCTGCAGGTCCCGCCGCTGCGGGCGCGGCTTTCGGACCTGCCGCTTCTGGCGCAGGAGATGCTGTTCGAGGCGGCCTCGCGCCACGGCAAGATCGTGCACGGGCTTTGCGAGGACGCCGTCGATTTCCTGAAGCGCTATCACTGGCCGGGCAACCTGCGCGAGCTGGAGAACGAGGTCTTGCGCATGCTGATCTTCGCGCAGGACGCGGTGCTGGGGCCGGAGCTGATCTCCCGCCACATCCTTCAGGCCGCGCCGTCGGAGGCAGGGCGCGAGCCGGGCGTCGACGCGGTGCTGGCCGACACGGGATCGCTGAAGGAACGGGTGGAGCAGATCGAAATGCGCATCCTGCGCGAGACGCTGACCCGGCTCAGGTGGAACAAGTCGCGGGCGGCCTCCGAACTGGGGCTGAGCCGCGTGGGCCTGAGGGCAAAGATCGAACGCTATGGCATCGAAGAGCCGCGCAAGGCCGGGATGCCGGACGACGAGGAGGAGTAAGGCCATGTGTCTGGGGATCCCGGGACAGATCATCGAAGTGACGGACGAGGCGCGCATGATGGCGCTGGCCTCCGTCTCGGGCGTCCGGCGCGAGGTCAACGTGGCCTGCGTGGCGACCGGCCCGCTGGAGGAGCTGGTGGGCCAGTGGGCGCTGATCCACGTGGGCTTTGCCATGTCGCTGATCGACGAGGAGGAGGCCGCCAAGACGCTCGAGGCGCTGCGCGGTCTGGGCGAGGCGCAGGAGACGCTGGAGGCGATGGCGGCGGGCGACGCGGCGCTGGCCGGTCCGGCGCGGGACACCGTGGAGGAAAGCGCATGAAACACGTCCAGGAATTCCGCGACCCGAAACCCGCGAAGGCGCTGATCGCGCGCATCGGCGCGGCGCTCGACCGGATCGGCGCCACGGCGGAGAAGCCGGTGCGCATCATGGAGATCTGCGGCGGGCACACCCATGCGATTTTTCGCTACGGGCTCGACAAGCTGGTGCCGCCGGGGCTGGAGTTCATCCACGGGCCGGGCTGCCCGGTCTGCGTGCTGCCGATGAGCCGCGTCGACGAATGCATCGAGATCGCGGAGCGCCCCGAGGTGATCTTCACCACCTTCGGCGACGCGATGCGGGTGCCGGGCACGCGGAAGTCGCTGATCCAGGCGAAGGCGGACGGCGCGGACATCCGCATGGTCTATTCGCCGCTCGACGCGCTGGAGATCGCCCGGCGCAACCCCGACCGCGAGGTGGTGTTCTTCGGCCTGGGCTTCGAGACCACGACGCCCTCCACCGCCCTGTCGATCCAGGCGGCGGCGCGCGAGGGGCTGACGAACTTCTCGGTCTTCTGCAACCACATCACCGTGCCGCACCCGATCCGCGCGCTGCTGGACGACCCGCACATGGTGCTGGACGGCTTCGTCGGGCCCGGGCACGTGTCCATGGTGATCGGTGTCCACCCCTACGATTTCATCGCGGAGGAGTATGGCAAGCCGCTGGTGGTCGCGGGGTTCGAGCCGCTGGACCTGCTCCAGTCGGTGCTGATGGTGCTGGAGCAGATCGCCGAAGGCCGCGCCGAGATCGAGAACCAGTACGCCCGCGTCGTGCCGGAGCACGGCAACCCGGTCTCGCTTGCCGCGATCGCGGATGTCTACGAGGAGCGTCCGTCCTTCGAATGGCGGGGACTGGGCGAGATCGACGCCTCGGGCCTGCGCATCCGCGCGGCCTACCGGGCCTGGGACGCGGAGGAGAAGTTCGGGATCGGCTATGCCACCGGCGCGCGCAACGTGGCGGAGCCGGAGGGCTGCATGTGCGGCGCGGTGATGACCGGCCGGATGAAACCGGTCGCCTGCCCGCAGTTCGGCACGGGCTGCACCCCGGAGATGCCGCTGGGGGCGCTGATGGTGAGTTCGGAAGGGGCCTGCGCGGCCTACTACCAGTACGGCGGCGCCCGGGCGGCGGAACCGGCGGAATGAGGGGTTTCGCCGGGCTGGCGCCCGGCGATCCGGGGGGGGGGGGGGGGGGGGGGGGGGGGGGGGGGGGGGGGGGGGGGGGGGGGGGGGGGGGGGGGGGGGGGGGGGGGGGGGGGGGGGGGGGGGGGGGGGGGGGGGGGGGGGGGGGGGGGGGGGGGGGGGGGGGGGGG
>NZ_JBRBWD010000022.1:0-13283 GCF_052825245.1 Sagittula sp. | reverse complement strand
GGACCCTGACCACCGCAATCGCCCGCCCCGCTGCGCGAGATGAAAGCTCCGCGCGCCGGGCGATTGCTCAACCTGCGCCAACCGGCGTAAACACTAACCGGGCTCCGGTCGTGGCTGGATGAAAGTTCAGTGGCAGGTCACTGTCCACAGCTATGATGCGGACTGGTTCCAGGAAGCGCTGAAAGACAAGGGGTTACGCGCCTGCATACCGGGTTGGAAGCAACGCAGGACGATCGTGACATACGACAAGCGCCGCTACAAACGGCGCAATCGGATTGAGATCATGTTCGGCAGGCTCAAGGATTGGCGGCGCGTGACGACCCGATACGACAGGTGCCCAAAGGTCTTCCTCGCCGCAACCGTCATCTATTGGCTATGAGTCCTGACCCTGGACGCGGCTTCGGTTCAATTCAATCTCGTCCACCCATACGGTCAGGGGGCGGTCGATCATCGACTCCAGCCGACGAATATTGTCAAGATAGATATCCACCACATCTGACGGTAGTTCCTTATAATACATAGTGTTGTCTACTTCGATTGGCTTGTAGAGCAGCTTCTGCATCATCGCGCTATTTTTGAGCATGCCAAGCATGCTATGCAATCCCATTGACCGCATATGACCGGCTATCCACTTGCCGAGTTTCCCAATCACACCAATCCGGGCCTTGGAGGCCACACGAACCTTCCTGTCGATTGCCTGATAGTCAAAATACTCGACACCAAGAAAGTCGGTCACCCGACGGGCGAGTGCACGCGGATCTTCCAGAAGGTCATCATATAGGAAAACCAAAACATTCTCGCGCGGAAAATGCTCATAGACATGCCCCAGATCGTCTGCGTAACGCCCTTCGGCGAAAATTCCCCGCTTCTTTCCTACATGCGCTTTTAGGGACGGCTCCACAAGTCCGTGGCGTGCACCGTAAAGGTAGGTCGAAATCACCCTGTCTATCGGTTGGCGCAGACTGCAGATCAGTTTCACATCTGGATAATCCGCGGCAATTCGCGAAATGGCATCGGCATTGTGCAGATAGTCATGGCAAATTTCGCCTGCGACTTGGCCGGGCTTTGCTTGCGCGAAACATCTTTCGTACCAGTCAGTGCCACGATCATAGAACTCATTGAAAAAATAAATGTCTTTCGCGGTTGGGACAAAGATTCCGGGATGCTTCAGGAAGTAGTTATGTAGCCAAGACGACCCAGACTTGCTTGCCCCGACAAAAATGAAATCCGGTTTTTTCATTTTCCTAATGCCCGCGCAGTTTTCTTCAGACCAAGGCAGAGTTGCGGAGGCAGCAGGCAGGCGCCGTAATACCAGAGCCTCGTGCGTCCTGAGATTTCAAAGGTTTTAAACAACGCCGGCAGGCTTTTCCAGTTGACGAGATTCTCGGACCGGCGCGACAAGATCCAAAAAGGGCTGTCATACTGGAAGGTCACCTCGCTCTTGTTAGCGCGATATTCGTCGAGCGTACATTTTCCGTGGCTCTTACAAGATAGCTCGATCATGCGCCACCATCCGTGGATCACATCGAACATCTGGTGCGACCAGCTCGTAACCCGAATATCTCCAGCACGGTTCAGTACCACCGGGTTTCCCCACCATCTGATCTTAGTGTCGTTGGCGAGGAGTATATTCAGGGCTGCGCCTACATGGTTGAACCAAGTTCCCAAGAAGGCTGGATCACGATATTGCCGGTAGGCCGAGCTGCGAAACGCAACCGAGCCCAGAAATCCGAGCTTCGTCCCACGATCAAAAAGGAAGCGCCGCCGCCCTTCTAGGCTGTCAAGATTAGGTGTATTGCCAAGATTGATTACATGGTCCTTCTGCATGCTCAGATCGCTGTAGATATAGCTATACTCGACGATGGTCAGATCCGCATCGATCTCGGCCAATGAGGCGAGAAACGCAATGAAATTAGGTACGTTTAGGCGATCGTCATCACCCACAGCCATGACGAACTCTGTGTTTGCCGAAGATAAGCAGCGGTCGATGTTGCGATCAATTCCCAGATTTTCGGTGTTTCGTGATATCTGGAGATCTCTCAGCTTGCATTCGGCATAGACCCGGGTGGCCTCATAGGCCCGTTCGGGACCTTTATCACTGATGATGATGACCGCAAACTTAGACTGCTTTTGAGCCTCGTGCAGATCGTCAATAAGCTGACAAACTTCTTCGACCCGTTTGTATGCGGGCACCACTATCGTCAGGTTCGTAGTGATATCGTCACTCATAGAGCCGCTCATTCTGTTGAATATTATAACAGCAGGCGTTTAAGATATTTTCCATAGGCAGTCTTTCTGTATACCTCGGCGTATTCGTTTAGTGTCTCGTCTGAAATCCAGCCTTGGGTCCAAGCAATTTCTTCAGGGCAGCCAACCTGCTGACCCTGACGCTCGGATAGGGTGCGTACGAAGTTGCCTGCATCCAGAAGCGAGGCATGGGTGCCAGTGTCAAGCCAAGCATAACCCCGCCCCATCAATTGCACGTCCAGACTGCCCTCCTTAAGGTAAGTTTCCAGTAGTGACACGATTTCCAGTTCCCCACGCGGAGAAGGCGTGATGCTGTGTGCGCGGGCGGAAGCTTCGCCATCTAGGAAATAGAGCCCAGTGACCGCATAATGCGAAGGCGGTACCTTGGGTTTCTCGATGATCTCTTTGGCGATACCCTGCTCGTCAAATGCCACAACGCCATAGCGCTCCGGGTCTGAAACGCGGTAACCAAAGACTGATCCGCCGGTCTCGCGGGCATTGGCCGAGGCCAGCAGGTTGGGTAAAGACGCGCCGTAGAAGATGTTGTCGCCTAACACCATTGCTGAGGGGGTTTCGTTTAGGAAGTGTTCGGCCAGCAGGTAGGCTTGTGCAAGACCGTCCGGAGACGGCTGCGTGATCCACGTGAATTCCATGCCCCATTGGCTGCCATCCTTGAGCAAGCGGCGGAACTGTTCCCGATCATGCGGGGTGGTGATGATCGCCACTTCCCGCACTCCAGCCAGCATCAGCACCGACAGAGGGTAGTAGATCATTGGCTTGTCGTAGACTGGCATCATCTGTTTGGAGACGCCGATGGTGATCGGATAAAGGCGTGTTCCGGAACCTCCGGCGAGAATGATGCCTTTGCGTTTGGTCATATCAGAGCGCTCCCAGGCACGATGGTCAAATAAGATGTCGGTCCCCGCTTCTCGGGGATCTCAGGCCAAGGCCTGCAGTTCGGCCAGAACCGTCTTTAAGTCGTCGCGCCAGTCCGGCCGCACGATGCCGAGATTGGACAGACTGCTGCAATCCAAGCGGGAGTTCGCAGGGCGTTTCGCTAAGGTCGGATAATCCGAAGAAGGGATGTCGATCACCTCGACCGGTCGTTCGGCCAAGGCAAAGATCTTGCGGGCGAAATCGGCCCAGCTGACATCGGGTGCGCCCGCAAAATGATAGGTTCCCGAAACGCTCGCATTGGCTTGGAGGGAGGTGACCGCTTGCAGGCAGGCGGCGGCGATCGGACCCGCTGCGGTCGGGCCGCCGATTTGGTCGGCCACGACGGTTAGCCTGTCGCGGGTCTCGCTCAGGCGCAACATTGTCCTGACAAAATTGCTGCCCTGCGCCGAGAACACCCAAGAAGTCCGCAGGATCACATAAGGCGCTCCAACTGCAGCCACCTTGGTTTCTCCCACCAGTTTCGATCGCCCATAAGCCCCTAGCGGGGCGGTAGGATGATCGGGTGGGAAAGGGGTCGCGCCGGTGCCGTCAAAAACGTAATCGGTCGAGATATGTACCATCGGGATATCCAGCTCAGCGCAGGCTCGCGCCATGGCACCGGGCGCCTCACCATTGACCGTGGTTGCAAGGTCCTCTTCGCTTTCGGCCTTATCGACTGCGGTATAGGCGGCGGCATTGATCACCGCCGTCGGTCGGTGTTCGAGTATGCGCGCAGCACAGGCCGCAGGATCCCTCAGGTCCGCCTGATCGCGCCCGAGAAGGATCGCGTCGGGCGCGCGGCTCGCCAGTTCGCAAGCAACTTGGCCAGCCTTGCCGAAGATCAGCACACTCATGCTTTTGTCCCTAAGCGCTGACCGACGCCGTGGCGTTGCTGCAGTGGACGCCACCAGCTTTCGTTATCGAGATACCATTGCACGGTGCGGGTCAATCCTTCCTCGACGGTGACCGATGGCCGCCACCCTAGTTCAGTGCGAATTCGGCTTGAATCTATCGCATAGCGGGCATCATGGCCGGGACGGTCGGTCACGAAGGTGATCTGATCGGCGTAGGAGCCGCTTGCCTTAGGGCGCTTTTCGTCGAGGATGGCGCAGAGCGTCTTCACGAGTTCGAGATTGGTGCGTTCGTTTCCACCGCCTATGTTGTAAGACCGGCCCAGTTTGCCCTTTTTGACTACCAGAAGCAGTGCATCTGCATGATCTTCGACAAACAGCCAGTCGCGTATGTTGCTTCCATCACCGTAGATCGGCAGCGATTTGCCAGAGATAGCGTTCAGGATAACCACCGGAATGAGCTTTTCCGGAAAATGATACGGACCGTAATTGTTCGAACAATTGGTTAGAACTACCGGCAGGCCATAGGTTTCGTGCCAAGCGCGGACCAGATGATCGGAACTGGCCTTCGAGGCCGAATAGGGAGACCGCGGATCATAGGGCGTGTCCTCGGTGAACATCACTGACTTGTCGCCGGGCAAAGATCCAAAGACCTCGTCGGTCGAGATATGGTGAAAGCGAAAGCTTTCCGGCTTGCCGGCGTCGGTCCAGTATTTACGTGCTGCTTCCAACATGTTGTATGTGCCAGTGATGTTGGTCTCGATGAAGTCCCCGGGCCCGTCGATCGACCGGTCCACGTGGCTTTCGGCGGCTAGGTGCATTATCGCGTCTGGCTTTCGGGTGGCAAGTACCGCATCTAGTGCCGCACGGTCGCGGATGTCGGCTTGCTCAAAGGTGTATTTAGGGCTGTCTGCGAACATCGCCACGTTGTCGAGGCAAGCCGCATAGGTTAGCGCATCGAGGTTAATCACTTGGTGCCCGCGAGACATCGCCAACCGGATCACCGCTGAGCCAATGAAACCAGCTCCTCCAGTTACAAGCAGTTTCATTCCTGAACCTTCTCGAAGATGAAGGGATTGTCAAAATCCTTGAGTGTTTGGGCCGCTTCGTCTTTGGCAGACAGAACGGGTGGCACTCCTGTTTCCGGCCATGCGATGGCAATGTCGGGATCGTTCCAGACAACTGCGCCATCACAGTCGGGCGCATAGAAATCCGAACACTTGTAGACAATCTCAGTGTTGTCGACGAGCGTCATAAACCCGTGCAGAAATCCTACCGGGATCAGCAGCTGTTTACCGTTTTCGAAGCTCAGCTCTGTACCGTACCACTGACCGTAAGTCGGGCTGCCTTTGCGGATATCCACGGCCACGTCGAACAGCGCGCCACGTCCGCAGCGCACTAGCTTGGCCTGGGCATGCGGAGGTATCTGAAAGTGCAAACCACGAATGGTTCCCTTGGCTGCGGACAGCGAATGGTTGTCTTGTACGAAAGAGGTGGTGATGCCGTGATTTTCAAAAATCTTTGCGTTGTAACTCTCGCTGAAGAAGCCTCGGTGATCACCGAAGCGCTTGGGCGCGATCTCGTACACTCCTAGGAGCGGTGTGCTCAAAAACTCTGTCATTTTCCTACCCGTGGAAAAAGTGGCCGCGACCTAAATCAGTTGACAGATACCGGTCTTAGCTCCTCTTTAAAAGCCTAGTGGCTCGAAAAATATCAGATTTTTTTGTGCTGCCGCATTCTATTGCTTTAGAGGCTGACTGGCGTAGACTTCAGGAGCGCCTTGGCCAGAAGATTTTGTGCGTACTACTTCAGGCCATGCCAGCCCTGCGTTCCGCAAAAATGGCGACAGGCTTTTCGGAAAGCTTCTTGAAGTCCGCTCCACCGCGGCGGCGATGTCTTCTTCTGGAATATACAGTAGTTCCGCCCATGGAAGGAAGTAACTTGCTCAGTGAGTTGCTGCCGTCGCCAGCCTTGTCGAGCACGCCACTGACATGGGCTCGTAGAACTGTATCGAACCAGCATCATGTCGGCAGACATGTATCTTGGTTAATGATCAAAACATATTCCTAAGGATTTCGGGCAAGAGGGTGATCTGATCGATTAAGAGAAAAACACAAACCGTCACCCGGGCCAAATCGTGTGACCGAGTTATTTTGAATTACACGAACACATTATCGAAGTCCGAATCCTAAAAAGCATGATTATTACTAGCTTTGGCGCTCTTGAAGAACTGCTGTAGGAGATTCCATTTTTAGCATGGATGTAGAGTACAGTATCATGCTCTTCTTGTCCCGCCCCTAGCACCGTCGACCGTAGCCCTCTTGAAATTACCCCTAAACTGTTGCCATTCATAATATCCGCGGCGCCATAAAGTTAGCGAAAAGCGTCACGATACTACGGGGATATTCACATCAGGTCACAAGCGACCCTTATCTCCCGGTGGGGATTACCACGACAAGGGCTGTTTTCATGATCAGCCCCAGATCGCGCCGCAAAGACATGCTCTTGACGTAGTCCACGTCCAGCTGGACGCGTTCCTCGTAGGAGATGTCGTTGCGGCCCGACACCTGCCACAGGCCGGTCACGCCCGGCTTGACCGAGGTGTAGATCGGGCGGTGGATGCCGTACTTGTGCATTTCAAGACGCACGACCGGACGCGGGCCGACAAAGCTCATGTCGCCCTTCAGCACGTTCCAGATCTGCGGCAGCTCGTCCAGCGAGGTCCGGCGCAGGAAGCGCCCGACGCCGGTGATGCGCGGATCGTTTTCCAGCTTGTGGTCGCGGGCCCATTCGGCCGCGGCCTCGGGGTTGTTGGCCAGGTGCTCGCGCAGCCGGGTTTCGGCGTCCAGGACCATGGTCCGGATCTTCCAGCACTTGAAGACCTTGCCGTTCTTGCCGATGCGGCGGTGGCCGAAGAAAAGCTTCGATCCCTCGCCCGACGCCGTCATGATCACCGCCACGACACCCACCACGATCAGCGCGAAAGGCGCGATCAGAAGGGCGAGGACGATGTCGGTGATCCGCTTGCCGATGATCTTGTATAGGTTGCGCGGCGTAAGGGCGCGCGCCGTGGAAACTCTGAAATGCTCGCCTGTCGCTGTGTACTCGCGCACGGAATAATCCTCGCCTTTGGTCGGAATGTTCGACCCGTTTTATCTCGATCTTCTTCTTTGAACTACGTAACGAAGTTAACATGCTCTTAACAGTCAACCACCCCGGTGCAAATGAATTGGACGGTTGACCCGGGGAGAACGGCACTTTTTTGGGCAGAATTCTGCCGTGTGACGCGTAAACCGCATCATGTCGTCTGTGCAGCCGCAGCAATATTTCTGCGGCTGCGTGATTCGCCGGTGGCGATCGCGCGAATCAACCCTGGGGTGTGCGGCCTTCGAACTGGTCCATGAGGATTTCCAGCATGTCGTAATAGGCGCGCCGGTCCGCCTTGCACATCGCCCGGAACCGGTCGAGCACGTGGCGCGGACCTTTCAGATTGAGCTGCCCGTCGGTCGCCGCTTCACGTGACGGGAAATGCGAGACCGCGTCGATGGCACGCCGCGTCTCGGCGGCGGAGGGTATGTGACGCGCCGCGACGGGGGCCTCTGCCGGGCGGGATTTGCGGCGCGGTGCCTCGGCCGGCACGGTTTCCGTCACCGCCTCCCCCTGCCCTTCCGGGTCCTGCATGTCCGCCTGTCCGGCGGCCCCGGGATTTTCCCCCGTGCGGCTGCCGCCACTCTCCCCAGACTTGCGGCTTGTGCCGCTTTCCTGGCTTTTGCGGCTCCCGCCGCGGGGCGCAAAATCGTCCAGGTCGTCGAAGCTGGGCATCGCCAGCGCCGCGCGGGTGCCCCCGGCCGGTTCGCCGCTCATGCTGCCCTGCCCTTCTCGGCGGCGTCGCGGATCGCGCGTAGCCGGGAGATGACCTCGGTGCGGAAGGCCTCGATGTTCTCCAGCGCCTTGTCGAGGCCGTTGACGTATTTCGGCGACATGCCCGCCACCGTGCCGCCCATCGAGAACATCGCCGCGAAGGCGTCGCGCTCGTGGATCTCGGTCTCGAAGCAGTCGATGTGGGCGTTGCCGCGGAACTGCGCCGCGATGTGCCGCGCGGTGCGCGACTTCACCGCCGCCCGGCTCTGGGTGAACAGCACCGAGTACGGGATCTTGCGCCGCGTCGCCTTCATGTCGCGGTGGATCTCCTGGATCACGTCGAGCGCGGCCAGCGCGTCCTGCTGCTGCTCCTTCATCGGGATCACCACGAGGTCCGACTGCGAGATCGCATAGCTCATCAGCCGCGAGGCGGTGCCCTCGAGGTCGATGATGACGAAGGGATCGCGGGCGGCGGCCTCCTCGATCTCGTCGAGGATGGTCTTCTCGCTGTCGTTGGTGACGACGCTCAGCGTGTCGGGGCGGCCGGGCTTCTCGGCCCAGGTGGTGATCGGGTGCCGGGGGTCGGCGTCGATCAGGGTGGTGGGGCGATGGGCGGCAAGGGCCTGGGCCAGCAGAAGCGCGCTTGTCGTCTTCCCGCTGCCGCCCTTGGAATTGGCGAATGCGATCACCGGCATGGGTGGGTGTCCTGTCATGTCTCGGGCCGCATGGCGCGGACCCGGTGTTGCTGCTCTCCCGCCGTGGCGGGCCTTTGTCTCCGCGTTGCCGCGGGTGGCCTCTCCGGGCCCTGTGGATAACCTTAGCATAGGTTAGGCTACCCTACCAAGGGGAACCTTGGGCTATCTTCAGGTACCTTTTGATAGCCTACCATACCATACCATACCATACCATACCATACCATAGCGTTTGATATCCAAGGGAAGCCCCGGATAGCCACCGGTACCCTGTTGCGGGGGAGATGCCCGGGACGGCGGCGCGGCGTTTGCCCGGTACCCTATGGTACCGCAGGATAGCCCGCATCCCGATCCCCCGTGTTGCCGGTGTCTGGCGGCAGGACGGACGGCACGCGGCAGCCGGTCCATGCTGGGCCCGCGCCCGGCAACACAGGCGGGTACCCCGTGGTAGCCTACCGTACCCCCCGGCACCCCGTCTTAACCTTTCCGACGCAACGTCACGCGCCGCGCCCCCTCCGCCCGGGGGCAAAGGTTAACAACCGGCCGGAAAGACCCCCCTTACCGGCCGGGACTCACCTTAACGGGCGCGAAACGGCGTTCATCTTTGTGCAGGGCCTTGTGGCGGGGCAGGGCGCCGCCCCCCGGATCTTGCGGCGCACGGCGCGTTCATCCCGGCGCACGCCGCGTTAAGGCGGCAATCCGGGGCCCCGCGGACCCCGATTAATGAATGCCGCGCACGGTTTGCACCCCCGTCACACCCCCGGCGGATTGCCTTGGTCGCGGTCGGCCGGTGGAGACAGGGACACCGCCTCGCAGATGTCGCGCAGGGCGGAGCGCAGCCCCTCCTCCAGCGTCGGATGATAGAAGGGCTGGTCCAGCAAATCGCCCGCCGTGGCGCCGGTGGCCATCGACCAGGCCAGCAGGTGGCCCAGGTGATCGGCCCCGGGGCAGAACAGGTCCGCGCCGCGGATCCGCCCCTCTCGATCCGCGTAAAGCTTTGCCAGACCTGTGTTTTCTCCGTCCACGCTGGCGCGCCCCTGGTCGGTGTAATCGGCGTGGCCGGTTATGGGGCCGGTGATCCGGTCGCCGTTCTCGCCCGGGGCCTCGCCCACCGAGACCAGCGGCGGCTCCGTGTAGGTGACGGTAAAGGCCACCTTGCGCGCCGAGCGCTGCGTGTCGGGAAAGGCCACGGCGTTGCGCCCGGCGATAGCCCCCTCGTCCGAAGCCTCGTGCAGCACCGGCCTGAGCCCGTTCACGTCGCCCGCCATGAAGATCGGCGCATCGCCACATTGCAGCGTGTTTTCATCCACTTGCGGCATCCCGTGATCGTCGAGCTCCAGCCCCGCGGCCTCCAGCTCCAGCCCCTTCACGTTCGGCGGCCGCCCAGTGGCGACAAGCACCCGCTCAAACCAGGCCGACTTGCCGTCCCAGTCGATGCGCACCCCGCCGTCCTCGGCCCGGGGCTCGGGCGTCACGCCGAGGTGCAGCTCCATCTCCTCTGCCATGGCGTCCTTCAGCGCTGCGTGCACCGCGTCGTCGCGCACCCCGGCCAGCCGCTCCTCCATGTCGAAGAGCGCCACGGTGACCCCCAGCCGGGCCATGGCCTGCGCCAGTTCCAGCCCGATCACCCCGCCGCCGATCACCGCCAGCCGGCGCGGCAGGTCCTGCAGTTCGAAGACCGTCTCGTTGGTCAGCTCCACCTCGCCAAGTGCCTGATACGGCTCGGGAACCATGGGCGAGGAGCCGGTGGCGATCACCACCGCGCGGGCCTCCACCCGGCGGCCGTCGTCCAGCTCCAGCGTGGCGGGGCCGGTGAAACGCGCCCGCGCCTTCACCCGCGTGCCCTCCGGCAGGTTGTCGAACCCCTCGCGTACCGAGGCGGCAAAGCGGTCCCGTTCGGCGCGCAGCCGCGTCATGACCGCCGGGCCGTCGACCCGGACCTCACCCGTGTGCACGCCGAACAGCGCGGTGTTGCGCGCCCGGTGCGCCGCGCGGGCCGCGGCAATCAGCAGTTTCGAGGGCATGCAGCCCACCGTCGCGCAGGTGGTGCCGTTGAAGGCCGGATCGATCAGCAGCGTCCGCGCGCCCTGCCTGCGGGCGCTGCGCTCTGCCGCAAGCCCAGCCGTTCCGGCGCCGATCACCGCCACGTCACACGTCAAGTCTGTCATGAATGCCCCCTTGGTCAGCTAGGCCAACGGGGCAGGGGGGTGGGGGGTTCCGACAAACCGCCGCCAGCAGCGGCCTGTACACGCCCATGCCGGGGCAGGGCGGCGTCAGCCGGCCTCAGGCACGGTAGTAATCGCGGTACCAGTCGATGAAGCGCTTCACGCCCTCGCGCATGTCGGTTTCCGGACGGTAGCCGGTCAGCCGCTCCAGCAGCCCCGCATCCGCCCATGTGGCGGGCACGTCGCCGGGCTGCATGTCCATCATGTTGCGCGTGGCGGTCATCCCCAGCGCGTCCTCGATGGCCGCGATGAAATCCGTCAGCCGCTCCGACCGGGAATTGCCGATGTTCACCACCCGGTAGGGGGCCACGGGGCTGAGGCTGTCGCCCTCCGGCACCAGGCCGTCCTCCGGGCGCTCCGGCACCGCCTCCGTCATCAGGAGCCGGATGGCCCGCACGAGATCCTCGACATAGGTGAAGTCGCGGAACATGTCGCCGTGGTTGTAGACGTCGATCGGATCGCCGTTCAGCGTCGCCTTCACGAACTTGAAGAGCGCCATGTCCGGCCGTCCCCAGGGCCCGTAGACGGTGAAGAAGCGGAACATGGTGGTCGGGAGCCCGTGCAGGTGGGCATAGGCATGGCCCATCGCCTCCGTCGCCTTCTTGGTGGCGGCGTAGATCGTCATCGGCGTGTCGGCCTTGTCGGTTTCGGCGAAGGGCATACTTGTGTTGGCGCCGTAGACCGAGGAGGTCGAGGCCATCATCAGGTGCCCGACCTGGTGGCGCAGCGCGCCCTCCATCACGTTGAAGGTGCCGGTGACGTTGGCGTCGACGTAGGCCCTTGGGTTTTCAAGAGAATACCGCACCCCGGCCTGACCCGCGAGATGCACGACCACGTCCGGCCCGAAGGCGTCCATGGCGGCGTCCAGCGCGCCTTGGTCCTCCAGCATGGCCTCGGTGGCGGAGAAGCCGGGGGACTGCATCAGCATGGCGTGGCGGCGCTGCTTGAGCGTGACGTCGTAGTAGTCCGTCATGCCGTCGAAGCCCGCCACCACGTGACCCTCGTCCAGCAGCAGCCGGGCGAGGTGGTAGCCGATGAATCCGGCGGTGCCGGTGATGAAGATGCGCATGGGCCGGGCCTCCTTAAATAGTGCTTGGCCCGCATTCGGCGTGAACGCAAGATTAAGGATAGGCATGTGGAACCGGAAGCAACGAACTCGAAGGATCCGGGCCTAGTTGGAGGCGCGGACTATTCATTTCTGCAAAAAAAAGACATTGCAATCTCTCTTGGACTTCTCACACAAAAACTTGTGCAGAGCCCAGGTGTTCATGTCGAAAGTGTGGGGGTCGATACAGGACAGGTGTGCGTGCAGTGCACGCAGGCGTTCGATGTTCATGGTATCCTCCGACGGATATGGTTTTTTAAACCCGAGATCAGGACCTTGGATCAGGATCGCGGACCTTGGATCGCGGATCAGGATCCGGCTCGGGTTCGAGGCGGTTTAGACCAGTGGTGGCGTGCGGGGGAACCCGCATTTCCGTAAATAGCCTGAGGGCGGTAGCAGGGGCCTCAAGCAAAAAGTGTTAAGTCCCCGAGGATCATTTCATTTCTCTAAATAAAATAACATTTACGAAAATTAACTAAAAACTAGACTACTGAAATTTCTTTTGGGGACTTAACAGTTCTCTCTTCTATTCTCTCTTCTCTCTCTCTTTCTCTCTTCTTCTTGGAAAAGGGGAAAGAGAGAAAGAGAGAGAGAGAATAGAGGAAAAAACAGAGTTAAATCAAAGGCTTACGAGCGTTTAACGTAAATGCAAAAAAGAGGATGTGTCAGCTAACCAGCTGTCTTCCTTGGCCTTTTCCTCGATCCTGCAAAACGGCCGGCGGGAGCCCTACTCCTGGCCAAATCCCGCCCGCAGTACACCCTCAGGTTGTGTCAAGCGGAGATTACTCGCATAGTTGAACGATTGAACAATTGTTTTGCACCCCAGATTGCACACGCGCAGGGAGAGACGAGAGGGACGCAATGCACGCATCCGGGGTGCAAAACGCCCATCACCGCTCCACGAGAGCGGTCACGAGAACGAGCGCGACGAAGAACACGCCGCAAACGATTGCTGCTGACATTGGTTTCCTACCTGTCTTTGGGTTTCGAACCCGAACCAGAAGCGGGGGCGGGGGCAGGGGCAGGCGCCGGGGCGGCCTCAGTGCCAGGTTCTGGATCAGGTTCGGGATGGGATTAGCGCCGGGTCTCGCCGCACGCCTTGCGAAGCCGATACTCGATCAGCTCGAAGAAAAGATCGGGATCCATGGGGTCTCCTAGAATATTCTAGAACATTCTAGATCATTCTAGAATATTCTAGATCGGCCCCGTCGGACCCCGGGTTAGACCCGGGATCGTCTGGGGAGGATGCACCTGGCCGGGTGCTCGGTTAGCGACCGTCGGTCGCAAAGCGGGAAGAGATTTCCGGACGGCGGGTCCGCTTGGAGCGCGGGCTGTGCATGGCCGCGGTGAAAGGATCGGGTTCGGG
>NZ_JBRBWD010000021.1:0-7260 GCF_052825245.1 Sagittula sp. | reverse complement strand
TCGGCGCACTTCGCGCCGGCCTCATGCTCGGCCAGGATGCCGATGATCTGCTCGTCCGTGAATCTCGTTCGCTTCATTGTCCGTCCTCAGGTTGGGCCGGACTCTAATCGACGGTGGAGGAAAAATCCCGTGGCAGGTCAATCGTTTTTCGAACCGTGAATCACGCCATCCAGCGAAAATCAATGGGGCCTGAACCTAAGACAGCACCGGCCGGCCGAGGCTATGAGCCCGCAACCAGACGATCTATCTTAGACTGATCTTCGGCAAAATGCCGGTCAAGACGCGCGCTCGTGCTAGGGTGTAGATCCCGGGCGGACTTAGATACGGCGCGAATATTGCGTGTGCTGATCAAGTATCTCAAGTGCCCTGGCAACAAGTTATAGGCTGTTTTCAAAAGCCAGCCAAACACGGGGATCTTTTTCAGCTTTTTCACGTTAACAATGGGCTTGTCGCCGCCTTTGTGGAAGACCGTCGTCATCTCTGGAGCGGTCCAAAACCTGTCGATGCCTAGGAAATCAAAGATCCTAGCATAGACGGCTTCGCCGTCTTGCTCCAAATCCCGAGTGTAGAGAATGAGCATGTTTTCTCTGCCGAATTTCTCAAAGTACGGTTCCAGCATGCGGCCATATTCACTCCAAGCAACGATGTAGGCGGACTCATCTTCCTTGTTCTCATGTTCCGTTGCACGCGCCTGTATTAGACGATCCTGCTCCAAAAGGCTGAAGATCTCATGATCAAAATCACCGTCTTCCCCTGCCCGGCGCTTGACCATGCGAAAATGGGAATAGCTCCGCTCGACCGGGTCGCGCAGAATTGCGATGATCTTCACCTTTGGATTGACGGCGTAAAGGTTTTCGAGCGCAGTTTTGCTTGGTAGGTATTGCGGGGACGCCTTCCCCTTCAGGCACCCGGCTGGGCTTCCTTGAAATAAAGACGCCGTCTTCGCAGCGATCTCATCAGGGCTAAGATCTGTCCGATTGAAGATCGGCACTTCTTTGCTCGCGGGCATTGTAACTTGCGGATGCATTTTCATGACCTCGTGCAGCGAGGTCGTCCCAGATTTTTGCGCTCCAATGATGACGAAATCGATATAGTCATTCACTTGCATCACGATTTCCTTTCATAATCGTCACTGGTTTTTCTGGCAGACTGGGCTGTTTGAGTACGGCATTGGTTGAGGCAGTGCAGATCAATTCTTCCACAATCTGGACAAAGCGTTGTAAAAAGGCTTGAACGCGACGCGTAAACGTTCGGGTGTCGGCACCGAGAGAATCAGATAGCCAGGAACCGCCCAAGCGAAATAGATGACCAGCCCGCTGGTCAGAATACGCACACCGCTCACCGCTAGGGCAGCGCCAAGCATTCCTGCGAGGGTCGTGCCGAAGTAGAGGCTGATTGGTAGCAAGACGAAGTTGATGCTCGTCATAAGGCGTGAGACCAGCTTTTCATGTCCTGACATCAACAACAGAGAATTCGCCGTACTTGAGATCGCTGTGGGGACCCGCCCTACGATCATGATTATCAGCAAGAGGATACTGAGCTGCGGATCGAAGGCCTCTCCAAATAGCTGCAGCCAGAAAGCAGGAGCGCCGAAGAGTACAGCACAAACCACCAATGCCGCTGTCGCGCTCCAGTAGACGCTTTGTACGATATCCCGTTGCAGACCGCTTTCATCATGCCGTGCAAAATGTAGCGATGCCCGGGGCTGGAACATGCTCTGGATTGGCTCGACGACCATTGCGGCAAGTATCGATACGCGCGCCACGATTCCGTAGATTGCGGCGGCTTCAAACCCGAGAAGCGCGCCAACCATCAGAACATCCAACCGGTCTCTCAGGACGCGCGCCATCATGACCAAGGTGAAGTGCCGGGAACTTTGCCACCAAGCGGCGCGGTCCACCGGGTCGGTTCCGGTATCTTTTGGCCTCGGGCCAAGGGTTCGGCGCAACTGCCAGCAGTCATAGATCAGCCCGAGAAGCAATGGTATCAGGAGCGCTGCAAAAACTGCGGTATCCTGGGGGAGCACCAAGACACCAACAAGCAGTGTCAAAACTGCACAGCTCGGCCGAATGATCTGATACGAAAAGTCGGACCAGAACACCACACCAAGCGCTCGGAGGATCTGCCTGTCCATGGTCAGATAGCTCCAAGCGAGAATGCACATGCCGAACAAGGCCATGTGCCATGGCTTCAGAATGATCTCCGGGCTGATATATTGCGTTGCGACGAACAGCCCCGTGGATAGCACAGAGGCGAGCAGCGCCCAGGAGCGTGACCAGCGAATGAGAGCATGCACCGTCGCAAACTGCCCGGTCTCTCTGTAGCGGGGTATGAAGCGGTACATGGCCGTGCCAAGGCCGAGCGTTCCGACCGCTCCGAACAGAAACAGGTTGTTCTGCAGATAGATCAGCAAGCCGGCAGTCTCCAGAGAGAGCAACCGTGTCGCAGCAATGATCAATGCGAACCCGAGAAATTCGCCGACGATCATCAGCAAAAAGATCAAAATGGAGCCTTTGAGCATACTTGGATACGCCTTTCAGACCCAGTGGGAATAGAAGCCGGGCCCAAACATAGCCTCGAGCCGAGCGATATCGTTTTTAAATGCGGGCTTCAAATGGTCTTTGACATCTTGGGACAGCATGTCCGGGCGCTTATAGACAAGCTTCATCAAAGACTTAATCCTCTCTTTGGCCCGGGCGTCGTTACTGCCGAAACGCAGTAATTTGCGGGCAGGACCTTTCACGAGCCTGACCGCCTTTCCCGTGAAGCCTGAAGGCGGGACATAACTAGGATTGGACCAGAGCTTTTCGCCCTCATGCGGCGGCAACCCCAGAAAATCCGTCAACTCCTTCAGCGTGCCGTCGTAATCCTCGACGAGGTTCTCGAAGGCGACTAGATGAATTTGCTCAGTGCCAAAAAGTTGGACAAAGGGCGATATCAAAGCGCCATAATATCCTAGGAGCTTGTAGCGACGGATCGGAAGCAGATTCTCTTCCTCAGCGATGGGGCGGGCGAAAACCGCTTTGAAGTCTTCGTTCATCTCCAGCAGGTGACTGCGGGCATGATTGAAACTGGAATATGCGCGGGAAACTGGTTCGCGCATGACCAATACGATCTTCATGTCAGGGTTATGCGCGTGTAGCCGTCCAGCTGTACCAGGATAGAAGTAATAGGAATCCGAGCAATCGCACAGAAGCTGATGGGGTTTAGAATCCGTGAAATGCTTGGCATACTCCTCCTCGCTGCGCACTGCCTGTTCGGATGCAGTCGCCTCAACACCGTCACGTTCCGAGAGAGTTGCCCCGTCCAAGCCATAGGAAAAAAAGTTCAGTGTCTTGTTTTGGGGGACGAAAACGCCGGGATGCTGCCGCAGAAAATCTGTCACAGTAGAGGAGGCGGACTTCATAGCGCCGATCACGGAAATATCTATTTTAAGATCTGTCACGACATTCACTCCTTTGAAACGACCACATATCCAATGGCGATGAGCTGCATAAGAGAAAGGCCGTAAATGGGTGCTCCAAGACTATGTTGGGTGAGCCCCGCCAGAAAGAGGGTGACAACGCAGCCAAGGCATGTTCCTGCCCAGAGCTTCCCTTCATTGCTAGCTTCCTTTTGAAGTAGCACCTGCATGGATTTTGGAATTATGGTAAGAAAAATCCCACCTATGATCGCCAAACCAATAAAGCCAAGCTCCGCGAAAATCATAATGAAAGTATTATGACTTGAGTGGGTGGATGGGTTCAAATACGATGCGCTCACAACCACATTTACCAAGGGAATAGCTCTGGTAAACTCTCGTCCGGTGTCATTGTATCGACCGAAGCCCGTACCAATGATTGGAGATTTAGTTCCCTCAACCACGCCTCGGGCCCACAGCAGACCACGAATGGCCAAGTTCGCCTGCCCCTGCTTGTCAGCAAATGCTTCCAGTGACCAAGCACTGCCGGACTCCAAAGGAGGCTCCGCCAGCCAAGCTCGTTCGAAATTGACTGAGATAACCTCCAACGGATTGGCCGTTGTAAAGGTGCTGGCCAGGCGATCATATTGATTCGGAAAGGCTTTGGACATGCCGATAGCAAGAATCGGGATGAAGATAGCAACCTTTATAAGCTGCCCGACGCGGATCAGAATGATCTGTTGGATGAACATCCCCATGACAGCAGCCAGAACAGATGTGCGCGAGCCGGTACCAAGCAGACCAATGAGCGCGAGAAGAAGCAGGAATAGTCCTTCCCAATTCTTTTTCGTGCGGTACCGGAAGTAGTTGAAGATTACCAAAGAGGCGAGAACTGCGCCAGCCGCGTGGTGCGACGAATAAAGCTGAATGCCGGCATGCCGGACCATGACGGTCAGAAATCCAAAGACAGTCAGAACTAACAGGCAGCGCTCAATTCCTCGAAGCACTAGGTTCGGATCTTTACGAAGCATTACAGTTAAGAAAATGAACGGCCAGTAGTATAAGAAAAACCGGCCTTCTCCGCCAAGCCACGCTACCAGCCCGTTCGTTTTGATTGACAGGATCCCACCGAACATAATCGCACTAATTAGGGCATAAAAAAGAAACAGAATCGCGAGGAATGTCACCCGGGAAACAATTGGATTAGCTAGTATGGCCGCCAAAGAAAGAACGATGCTTGCCATTATACCCGGAACGGCGATGGCTACCCCTAATTCGAGCAACAGGGCCGACGCAAAATTCAGGGCGAAGACGACCTGGATCGACAGAGCCGTTCCAGAGGAGTATCGTGTGGCTCTTGTTGTCTGACGGCCGTCTATAGAGGCATCTGCAAGACTCATGTTGCGCTGGCCATCCGAGCCGTCACGAATTCCGAGAAGGCATCGCGAAAACGCGCGGCGGAAAAACCTTCGGCATGAGCCCGTATAGTAGGCGCGTTGAACTGCTCATATTCCGCTTCAAGCTTATCGATGACCGTGTTGAGCGCGGTGGGACTGTCTTCCCGAAAGAACAATCCGGTTTGCCCTTCACGAACCGTCTCCAATGCACCGCCCCGCCCATAAGCAATTACCGGACGTCCCGAAGCCATGACTTCGAGCGGTACAATGCCGAAATCTTCCACCCCCGGAAAGACCAGCGCGCGGCAGCGCGCATAGTGATCTCGCAGAACATCGAAGGAAACACGTCCAAGGAACTGAATATTTGGCCCCGCGCTGGCCTGCAAACGTTCGCGTTCGGGACCGTCTCCGATCATCACAAGCTTCCTGCCAGAGCGGTTGAAGGCATTGATCACTAGGTCTGCGCGCTTGTAAGTGACTAGTTCGCCCGCCGTAAGATAAAAGTCTTCAGGTGGTGTCTGGGCCAGCTTAAAAGCCTCTAGGTCGACGGGAGGGTGGATTACGTCAGCTTCACGCCCCCAGAATTTCGCGACACGCTTAGCAACAAACGCTGAATTCGCCACGATGTGATCCGGACGCGATGCCGACACCGTATCCCAAATCCGTAGCTTGTGCGCAAGATAAGGCATTACCGACCGGGTCAGCCATCCAGATTGATTGCGATAGATATGGTACTGGTCCCATATGTACCGCATTGGCGAATGGCAATAGCAGACATGCACGGTATCCGGTCCAGTGATCACACCCTTCGCAGGTCCGGATTCCGACGAAATGACCAAGTCGTATCCGGATAGATCCAGCGCTTCGAGAGCACGTGGCATGAAAGGCAGATACTTCTGGTAATGCTTTTTCGCACCGGGCAAGCGCGCAATACCTGTTTCGATGATCCGGTGTTTTGTAATTGTGTCTGAAAGTTTCTCGGGAATCACGACATGGGTAAATATATCCGCTTGGGGATAAAGGCGGCAGAATTCTTCGATAACCTTTTCGCCGCCCCGCATTCCGACGAGCCAGTAATGCACGATGGCGACCTTCAAGGGAGGTTGGTTTTTCAATGCCAAGTCTCGCGCCTTTGCTACCTCATAGGGAATCTGCGTCTGGTCTACCTCGACGCGACTTATCTAGGAACGCGCGCCCCAGTTCAACCTAGCGCAGGTTTCGGCTGCGACCCTGACCGAGTACGCCAGATTCTGCAACTGCGAAGGCGATGCTTCAGTGCGTGCATAACTACGAACGGCGCAAAATGCGGCGCTGTGAGGTTTTGATCGGGCTGGATTAATGCATTGATTTCCGACCAGAACTGCTCCAGAGGGCGGGCACGTTGGGACCGAAGTGCACGGTACCGGAGCGTCCCAGCAGCCTGAAGATTTACGGCATGTCGCAAGCCGTCATCAACCTGATCGAGCAGGGGGGCCCAGCCTTCGAAGCCGTCGTGTCTGCTGCACGACGGCTATCCTTACGCGTTTGCTAAAGGCTGAGGTCGCGGAGCACGAGATCAACGAGGCTACGGTGCGTCAGCTGCACAGGTGCGAGGTCATCGATGCATCCGAGAACATCGTGCCCATCGGCAGCCCCGACACGTGAAAATTCATCTCGCCACGGTTCAGGCTGTCGAACACCATCGTCGAAAGGTGTGCTTCTTCTAGACCATCAAAACTGGTCAACACGCTCGAGCAGAAAAAGGCCAAGGGCAATGCTCCTCCAGCAGCAGGAACCAAGGAGTAAGGCTGCTTTGGCGCAGCCGGAAGACGTCTTACCGTTCGCCGCGGAGGACGCCCCGGACCAAGCCCCGGCTCAGACCAGTGATCCGGACGATCCGCTTGATTGGTACGCCTTCGGACCCCATGCGCTAGATCAGCAAGTTGGTTTTCTGGCGCCGTTGAAAGCCGTCGAATTGGAGGCTTTCCGCCGCCGTCAGGATGGCTGGTTCCAGCTCGGCGCTGCAGGCTACGGCGGGCATTGCGCGACGGACGGCGGATTGGAACGCGTCGCTCGCGTTTTGCAAGAGGTGCCAACGATCGGCAACCTGGGTCGCGTCAGGACGCGCTTCGGAAATTGCCTGTCTATACCCGCCGTTCCGATCTCGCGCGACAATTTCGATCTGCGGGTGTCGCCGCAGCTGGCGGCTACGGTCGCAAGGGATGTGGATCTTGCGCCATAGACGGCGTTTCGCGCCGCCGTGCTTGCGCGCATGCCACTCGCCTTCGCCCTCCGCCTTGATGCCGGTGCTGTCCACTGCCCGGCAGGGCATCACGAAGTGAGGCCCCGAGAGGGGATCATAAGGTTCAGCGGCCCCCGCGAGCCGCGGTAGGGGATGGTCACGACCAGAGCCTTCTGCCGCCTGCTCAGCGTGCTGAAATCTGGTACTGCCCAGTCGAGGCCGACCAGCCGTAGGAGGCTTTC
>NZ_JBRBWD010000020.1:0-69347 GCF_052825245.1 Sagittula sp. | reverse complement strand
TCGGCTTCAACTACACCGCAATCCTCGACGCAGGCTCCGCCCTCCCGGCACGCCAGGTCGACGCATCCCTCCGCGCAGACACACGCTTCTCAGACAATCTCGACTCATGGGGCTTGACCGCACAGGTCAGACTGCAGTTCTAATAAGGGATTACCGGCCGGGGCGGCTTGACCCAGCCCCGGCCACGTTTCAAACTCGATTTCAAAGCGGCATCGCGGCTTACGCGGTGTCGTGTCTTTAATACAGGGACCGATTTCGCACATGTCGTGGTACAGCAAAGTTGCGTGGAAAGAGGGCCTGTTCCTTCAGCCGCATCACCTCCAGCAGGCTGATCGCTACATGGAGCACCTCCTGCGGGTGCGGACCGCGCAGATCACGCCGTACCCCTGGGGTGTCTCGAACCTCGTCTTCGACCGCGACCTCGCCCAGCAGGGGCGGATCGGGCTGAGGTCCATCGTCGGCATCTTTCCCGACGGGCTGCCGTTCGACGCACCCAACGCCACGCCGCTGCCGACCGCCGTCCCCGTGCCGGAGGAGGAGGCCAGCGGTCTGGGCATCTGGCTGACCCTGCCGGACATCGAGGTGAACGCGCAGGACGTGGCCGCCGCCAGCGCCGACAACGCCACGCGCTACCTGCTGGGGTCGGAGACGGTGGTCGACAACTCCTCGTCCGCGCGCAGCGAGCAGCCGATCGAGATCGCCACCCCGCGGCTGGAGTTGTCGCTGCGGAACACGCCCAAGCCCGGGCACCAGAACATCTACATCGGCCGGATCGCGGACATGCGCGACGGCGTGGTGACGCTGGACGAGACAGTGCCGCCGACCGGCATGATCCTCGCGGTGCACTCCGCCTACGAGGGCTACCTCAGCCGGGTGATCGGCTGGATGGAGGCCAAGCTGTCGATGCTGGCGCGCTATGCCTCCGATCCGTCGTCGGGCGGGGGCATGCAGGCGACCGACTACCTGATGCTGATGGTCATCAACCGCGAACTGCCGGTCCTGCGGCACCTTCGCGGGCAGGGGGCGGTGCATCCCGAACGGCTTTATGAGAAACTGGTCAGCCTCGCGGGCGAGCTGACCACCTTCGACCAGGCGGACCGGAAGGCGAAGGATTACGGGGGTTACCGGCACGACAGCCCGAAGGAGAGCTTTACCCCCATCGTCTACGACATCCAGTCGCTGCTGGCGCAGGAGGTCGGGCGCGCGATCCGGCTGCCGCTGGAAGAGGTCCGGGCGAATTCCTATCTGGCGAAGGTCAACGACCGCCACCTGTTCGCCAATGCCGCGTTCGTGGTAGAAGTGTCCTCGGGACTGCCGCTTACGCAGGTGCAGCAGCAGTTCCCGCAACTGTGCAAGGTCGGTCCCTCGACGGCGATGCGGCAGATCATCAACGCCAACCTTCCGGGCATCGGGCTGGTCCACATGCCCAACCCGCCCCGGCAGATCCGGGTGATCGCCTCTAACGTCTACTTCCTTCTCGACAAGTCAACCGACCTCTGGCGCGAGTTCTCTTCGGCCCCGGCCGTGGGGATGCACTTCGCCGGTAACTGGCCAGACCTGAAGCTGGAGCTTTGGGCCATTCCGGAGCAAGGGTGATGGCAAGCGACGACGACGACAACGAAAAGACCGTCTTCGGACAGGCGATCCCGCAGCCGCCGCGCCCGTCGCAGGGTGGCGGCCAGAGGCCCGCGCCGCCGTCGCAGAACGTGAACCCGAGCGATCCGGACCGCACCGTCTTCGGCACGCCGATCAGCCCGCAGAACCAGCCGCCGCGCGTGGCGCCGCAGGGGCAGCGCCCGCCATCGGCCTTCCCGCAAAGTCCGATCCAGCAGCCGCCGCACCAGACCTGGGTCGGCGGTGGCGCGGGCGGAGAGGACACCTGGCTGGGGGGTAAGGTGTCCCATAATCCTCCCCCGCCGCAGCAGCAGTACCATCAGCCCGCGCCGCCCCCGCCGCCGCAACCGCAGGCGCCGCGGCCTACACCGATCCCGCAGGCGCCGCAGGCCGCCCCGCGCCCGGCGCCGCAGCAACCGGCCTACCAGCCGCAGCCGCGCCCGATGGGCAACCCGGGCAGCAACCACTATTCCGGCCGGATCTACGACACCGACACCGGCCGCCCGCAAAGCCCCGAGCTGTTCCCGGAACTGCGGCGGCGTGAGACGGTCGCCCGCTCTGTCCGGCAGAAGATCGCGCTGGAGGACGCGCTTCGTGCCACCGGGCTTGGCGCGGGCGGGCCGAACAATCCGCTTGTCGCCGCCGCCGCGAACCTGCTGATCCTGCTGGGCCGCCTGCGCACCGGCATGGTCGAGATGCAGTCCGCGCCGCTCCTGGAACACGTCGCGCGCGAGATCGACGCCTTCGAGTCGAACGCGCTGGAGGCTGGAGTGCCGGCGGACGACGTGACCGACGCGAAATACGCGCTGGCCGCCACCGCCGACGACATCGTGCAGAACCTGCCCGGCGCGGACCGGGGCATGTGGCTGGAATACTCCATGGGCGCGCGCTTCTTCGGAGAGCGGAACGCCGGTGTAGGCTTCTTCCAGCGCATGGACCGCGCGATGAAGGCGCCGGGGCAGAAGTTCCACCTGCTGGACCTGTTCCTCGTCTGCCTGTCGCTGGGCTTCGAAGGCCAGTACCGGGCGATGCCCAACGGGCCGAACGAACTGGCCCGCATCCGCAAGGCGATCTACGAGACGCTGCGCAAGGTGGTGAAGCGGCCGGACGACGACATCTCTGTCCGCTGGACACCGGTGATCGTGAACGGCAAGCGGCGCCGGGGCGGTATCCCGGTCTGGGTCGCTGCCGCCGTGGGCGGCGCCATGGTCGTGGCGCTGTTCGCGACGCTCGCCTACGTGCTGTCGCAGCAGGCGGGCCGCACCCAGAACGGCATCGCGATGATGCACTTCAACCTGCCGGACGTGACCATCGAACGCTCCGCCCCCGTGGAGCGCACGCCGGAGCCGCCGCCGGTGGTGGTCGACCGTCTCGACGACATCCGCGCGGCGCTGGAAGGGCAGGAGGTCGAGGTCGACGTCAAGAACGAGTGGATCCTGATCCGTCTCGGCTCGGCGCTGCGCTTCGCTTCGGGCCGTGCAGAGCTGGAGAACGACCTGACCGCGCTGGCCACGGCCATCGGCGTCGTGCTGAACGAACAGCCGGGCCCGATCCGCATCGTCGGGCATTCCGACAGCGTGCCGCTGTCCGGACGCGGGCGGTTCAAGACCAACGAGGAACTGAGCCAGGCGCGGGCGCAGACCGTGTCGGACCTCGTGACCGCCAGCCTCAGCGACAAGGAACGCGTCAGTGTCGAGGGCAAGGGACCGGTCGATCCGATCGCCGACAATGCCACCGCCGAAGGCCGCGCCCGCAACCGGCGGGTGGAAATCATGATCCGCCGCGAAGTGGAGGAGTAAGGCCATGGAACACCTGTTCTTCCGGTTCTTCCACGTCATCTGGAGAATCCTGACCAGCCGCGCGTTCCTGCGCTTCTGGATCGTCGTCGGCGTGATCTGCGTCTTCCTCGCGATCTTCTTCGGCCTGCCGATGACCGGGTCGGAGTTCTTTTCGAGGATCTGGGTACGGGTCGCGGTGATCGTGCTGATCCTGTCGCCCATCCTCGGCTGGTACCTGTTCAAGTTCATCCGCCGGCGCCGCAAGGCGAAGGCGCTGGAGGACAGCCTTGTCGAGGCGCCGGTGGGCGACGGCGAGGTGCTGAACGCACGGTTCAGCGAGGCGCTGGAGAAGCTCAAGAAGACCGGCGGCAAGAACTACCTCTACGAGCTGCCGTGGTACGTCATCATCGGCCCGCCGGGCGCGGGCAAGACGACGGCTCTGCGCTATTCCGGGATCGACTTCCCCGGCCAGGACGCACTGACCGAGGGTGCGCAGGGGTTCGGCGGGACAAAGAACGTCGATTGGTGGTTCGCGGAGCAGGCAGTCCTGATCGACACCGCCGGGCGCTACGTCATGCAGGAGAGCGACGCGAATGCCGACAAGGCCTCGTGGAGCGCGTTCCTCGAACTGCTGAAGAAAGGCCGCCCGGATCAGCCGATCAACGGCGTGATCCTCGCCTTTTCCGTCGAGGACATGCTGAAGGGCACGCCGGAGTCTCTGACCCAGCACGCCGCGGTGGTGCGCGAACGGCTGGGCGAGATCCATCAGGCGCTGCGCATCGACTTCCCGGTCTACGTGCTTTTCACCAAGGCCGATCTGATTGCCGGTTTCCGCGAGTACTTCAGTTCCTTCAGCCAGGCCCGGCGCAAGATGGCCTGGGGCACGACCTTCCAGACCAAGGACCGCCGCGAGGCGACCCATGCACAGGTGGGCGAGGAATTCGACGCGCTGTTGTCGCGGCTCTCGGATGAGGTCGTGGACCGCATGGTCGAAGAGCCAGACGATACATCGCGCATCCAGATCTTCGGCCTGCCTGGCCAGATGGCGATGCTGCGCGAGAACGTGGTGGAGTTTCTGCGCAAGGTGTTCGAGCCGACCCGCTACGACACCAACGCGATCCTGCGCGGCTTCTACTTCACTTCCGGCACGCAGGAAGGCACGCCCATCGACCAGGTGCTGGGTGCGATGTCGCGCGACGGGGAAGGGGAGGGCTTCCAGCCCGCCTTCATGTCAGGCAAGGGCAAGAGCTACTTCCTGCACGACGTGCTGGCGAAGGTCATCTTCGAGGAACGCGATTGGGTGAACTTCGACCGCCGCGCCGTGCGGCGTGTGGCGATCCTGAGGACGCTGGCGTTCAGCGTGATCGGGCTTGCGACCACGGCGGCCATGGCGGCCTTCGGCTACAGCTTCTGGCAGAACGCGACGCTGGTCCGCGATGCCGAGGCGCACGCGGCGGTCTACCTCGATTCCGCGCGCAACGAGCTGGACAACTCGCTGATCCAGGACCCCGATCCGACCGGCGTCATCGACCATCTCGACGCGCTGAGGAACATGCCCGCGGGCTACGGCAATCCGCACAATCCGACATTCTGGGAAGGCTTTGGCCTGAACCGGTCGCGCGAGATCGCGAATTCCGCCAGGAAGGCCTATTCCGACGGGCTGGAACGAATGCTGCGACCGCGCATGATGCTGCACCTCGAAAACGAGATCCCGCAGCTGATCATCGACGGCGACACCGAAGGCACATATCGCGCGCTGAAGGTCTACATGCAGCTTGGCCGCGATCTGGAGGCGAAGGGCGACGGCGACGAGGCGATCCGCAACTACTTCGACACCGAATGGCAGATCATGATGCCCGGGGCCACGCGCTTCGACGAGCGGACGAAGCTGATGCAGCATCTCGACGCCATGCTCGAACTGGACACCGACCAGGAAGTGATGGTGAAGCCCGACGACAACATCAAGGGCAGGGCGCGCGAGAGCATCGTGAACCTGCCGCTGGCGGATCAGGCCTATGCGGCGATCAAGGAGGCATCGAGCCTGTCGGGCGTGCCGGACTTCAACCTCGTGAACCGGGTGTCGGGCAACGTGAACGAGGTGTTCCGGACGACGGACGGCTCGCCCCTGGACCAGCTTTCGGTGCCGGGGCTCTACACCTTCGAAGGGTACTGGGGCTTCTTCGTCGACGAGATGGTTTCGGCCAAGGAACGGCTGGAAGACGAGCAGTGGGTGCTGGGGGAGACCGGCGACCGGGTGAACTTCAACACCCAGCTTGCCAACCTAGAGAACGAGCTGTTCTCCAAGTACCGCCGCGAATTCACGGTGGCGTGGAACGAGATGTTCGAAAAGCTGACCATCGCCAAGATGAGCGCGGACAGCCCGAACTACACGCTGCTGAGCTACGCCGCCTCGCCCACGAATTCGCCCATCGCCGAACTGGCCGAGGGCGTGACCGAGGAAACCAACCTGATGCGTCTTTACGACGAGATCGGCGGGATTTCCGAGACCGACGCGGCGCGCCTGATCGCTTCGGGCGGGAACGCGGAACTGGGCGGCGCGCTGGGGAGTGCGGCGTATGACCGGATCTATTCGCGGTCGGGCGTCTTCACGCGGGTGATCCTCGAAAGCCTCGGCAACCGGACGAAGAACCAGCTCCGCGCCAGCTCCGGCGGGCTGGCCGAGGACGTCGACCGGCGCCGGGTGCAGCGCATCACCGACGACTTCAAGGACTGGCACACGCTGATCAAGGGCGAGCGCCCGAACCGGCCCATCGACTTCATGCTGCAGGCCTATGCCAGCGTGCAGGAGAACCGCTCGAACGCGGCCTTCGCGCCGACGCCCGCCGACGACCAGATGCTGGGGCAGGCGCTGACCGCGCTGACGCGCACGAACGCCGGTGCGCCCGACGTGATCGCGCGGATGAACAGCGCGGTGGCGACGGAGTTCCGCACCGCCGCCGAGAACGCCACACTCGCGGAGCTGACGCGCGCCCTGAACGACGAGGTGGCGCAGTTCTGCAAGACGGAGATCGCGCCGTTCTACCCGTTCTCGGGCGGGTCGTCGCGGCACCTCTCGCCGTCGATCTTCGGCCAGTTCTTCGGACCGGGCGGCAAGATGGACCAGTTCTACTCGCAGCACCTGGCGCCCTACGTGATCCGCACCTCTGACGGGTTGCGCGCGGACCCCGGCACCGCCGTCGGCCAGCGCCTGTCCGGCAGCGCGCTGGCGCAGTTCGACCGGGCACAGAAGATCCAGCGCGCGTTCTTCGCGTCCGGCTCTCCGACGCCGGAAGTCAACATGTCGATCAAGCATGTGACCTCTTCGCCGGGCGTGGGGCTGGCCAACCTCAACATCCACGGCAAGACCATCCCGACCCAGCCGGATTCGACCCCTGCTGGCTTCTCCTGGCCGGGGGAAACGGCGGGCGTGTCGATCGAGCTGATCCCGACCCGGATCGGCAATCAGGCGACCTTCGAATTCAGCCAGGGCCGCTGGGACATCGCCAAGTGGCTGGCGGACGGCGCACCGAAGGTGCAGGGCAACGTGGTCACCGTGCGCTACACAATCCGCGGGCAATCGATCACCTACCGGATCGAGTTCGACAGCTCGACCGTGCCGTTCCTGATGCGCGAGCTTCGGGACTTCAGCTGCCCGACGTCGCTGGAGTGAGCGGAGTGACGGAACCCGCGCGCATCGGTGTCATGGGTAAACACCCAGGCTTCGGCGACTTCATCCAGTCGGGGCTGTCGAAGGACGTGCACGATGCGCTGATGCGCTGGCTGGACAAGACCCTGAGCCGCGTGCGCGAGGACGCCGGTTCGGACTGGAAGTCATGGTGGGCACAGGCGCAGCCGCTGCGGTTCTGGATCGGGCGCAGCGTTCTGGGCGTGCCCGTGGCGGGCGTGATGCAGCCGTCGCAGGACAAGGTCGGGCGGGACTATCCGCTGGTCCTTGCCGCCGAGAACGTCTTTCTGCCCGTCCCGGGTGATGGCGGCGCGACCGACCAGTCGCCGTGGGAGGCACTTGAGGCGCATGTGACGGCAATGGCGCCGGGCAAGGGTGCGGCCAGCCTGCTCGAGGGGCTGACGCTGGAGCTGCCTGCCGAGGGCGAGGCGGAGCGCGCACTTGGCCCAACCATCTGGGCGCATCATCCCGAGGGCGACCTCGATGCGCTGCTGCGGGCCGCGGCCGGTGCCGACTTGGCCCGCGGGGCGCTGCAGCGGTCCTACTGGTGGTCCGCCGGGGACGACACGCGCCTGCCGGTCTGGCTGGGCTGCCACGGCCTGCCGGACGCGGGCGCGCTGAGGTGGCTGCTGGCGGGGCAGCCGAAACAGGAACAGACGGCCGAAGCCGCGGAATGGTAAGTAACGTTGAAACCCGGCCTGCGCCCCTCTAGAGGCAACGCAGGACCTGCACGGCGGCAGCGCATGACGAGGCGCTCAAAGGATGCCCATGGATCATAACGAATTCTTCACCTTCGAGACCGGGCAGGCCACGGACGTCGGACGCAAACGGACGGTGAACGAGGACAACTTCCTGTCGCGCCCCGACTGCGGGCTCTGGGTGGTCTCGGACGGAATGGGCGGCCACGCGGCTGGCGATTATGCCTCTTACACCATCGTGCAGGAGCTGAACTCCATCGGAATGTCGGCCTCTCCGGACGACCTTCAGGCCCGCTTCATGGAGCGCATCCACCGCGCCAACACCGCGATCTACGAACACGCGCAGGAGTTGCAACGCGGCACTATCGGTGCAACTCTGGTGGCGCTGCTGATCCATGGCGAGGATTACGCCTGCATCTGGTCGGGCGACAGCCGCATCTACCTTCTGCGGGACGGCAAGCTGGTGCAGCAGACCCGCGATCACACCGAACTGATGATGCTGCTCGATTCCGGAGCCATCACCGAGGAAGAGGCACAGAACTGGCCGCGCAAGAACGTCATCACCCGCGCCATCGGGGTGACAGAGACCCCGCAATGTGATGTGGTCAGTGGCAAGCTGGCGCTGGACGATACTTTCATCCTGTGTTCTGACGGGCTGACGGAGCATCTGAGCGACGAGGACATTGCGGAACTGGCCGCAAGGCATCGCCCGAAGGACGCCTGCGAGGCGATGATCGAACTGACGCTGGAACGTGGCGCCAAGGACAACGTGACCGTGGTCGCGATGCGTTGCCTGCCACCGCCGGAGCTGGAAGAAGAAGACGACCTGATGGACGACGTGCTGGAACTGGACACATCTGCGGGTGAGGCCGAGGCATGAACGCTTCCGGCACCAATCCACCCGAAGATGACGACGACGACGAGCGCACGGTCTTCCGTCCGCCGACGCCGCCGGGCCAGACGCGCCCGCCAGAGGACGACGACGAGGACGAGCGTACGCAGTTCGCCGGTCCGGGCGGCGCGCGGCCATGGCCTGCGCAGCAGCCCCCATCCTACCCGGCGCAGACGCCGACGGAATGGCCCGAGCAGCCCCGGCCGAACGATCCGAACGCCGGTCAGCAGACCGACCCCGGCTACGAGCAGGGGCCGTATACGCACACCGGCTATCCGCCCCCGACGCCGCCATCCGCGCCGCCGCAGACCACAAACCAGCCGTCGCAGAACCCGGCCTATCCGACGCAGGACCCGTCTTACGAACCTCAGGTCACCGGAACGGGGCAGGGAGGGTACACACAGGATCCGTCCTACGCGCCGCAGATCACCTCGACCGGGTATCCGCCCGCGCCGACCGGGGCCAACCAGGCCGCGGCGGAGGCTGCGCGCGCCACCGGCAAGCTGCCCATCGGTACGCTGATCAACAACAATTACCGGATCGAGGAAGTCCTGAAGTCCGGCGGCATGGGCGAGGTCTATCGCGGGATCGAGATCCACACCGGCGACCCGGTGGCGATCAAGGCGATCCTGCAGGAAAAGGCCGACGACGCCGAGGCGGGCCTGCTGTTCAAGCGCGAAGCCCGGACCCTGCGCCGCCTGACGGACGAAACCATCGTCCGCTATTACAACTACGTTCCCGACCCCGAGCTTCAGCGCTATTTCCTCGTGATGGAGTTCATCGAGGGCGAGCCGCTCAAGGACTACATCGCCAACACCGGTCCGCTGCCGGTCGAACAGGCGAAGGCGCTGCTGGCCCGGCTGGCGGGCGGTCTCGCCACGGCCCACGATGCGGAGGTCATCCACCGTGACCTGTCGCCGGACAACGTGATGCTGGAAAGGGGACGGGTGGAAACCGCGCGCCTGATCGACTTCGGCATCGCCCAGTCCTCGGTGGTGAAAGAGGCCACCATGGCCGGGCGGTTCGCCGGCAAGTTCAAGTACGTCGCGCCCGAGCAACTTGGCCACTACGGCGGGCACATCTCGCCTGCGACCGACATCTACGGGCTGGCGCTGCTGATCGCCGCCGCCTCCATCGGCAAGCCGCTCGACATGGGGTCGTCGATCGTCGAGGCGGTGCAGTCGCGCCAGTCGATCCCGGACCTGTCGCACGCCCCTGAAGAACTGCGCCCGACCCTGTCCTACATGCTGGAGCCCGATCCGAAGGACCGTCCGGGTTCGATGCTGGAAGTGCGCGAACTGGTGAACGATCCGACCAAGATCCCGGAACGCTATCTCGGTGGCTGGGTGCCGCCCGCGCCGCCACCGCTGCACACGACCCCGCCGGGCAATACCGCGCACGGGATGACGCAGGCGGGCACAATGACCTCCGGCCTGCAGATCCCCGGTGCCACGCAGAACATCACCCTGAACACCTCGCTCGGCCCGACCCCGATTCCGGAGCCGGAGGTGGAGAAGCGCGGCGGCGGCGGCCTGATCCTGATCCTGCTGGTCGTCTTCCTCGCCATCGTCGGGGGCGGCGGTTTCCTCGCGTGGCAGCAGGGCCTGATCGGCGGCGAGTCGCAACTGCTTGGCGGCGGAGGCGGCGATCCGACGCCGCCCGATCCGCAACCGCAGCAGACCGGCATCCCCGACCCGCTGAGCGACACGCGCGAAGGGTTCCTCGCGGCCTTCGAGACCGGCCCGTGCACCTATGTGACCCGCGTGAACCAGGGCCCGAACGCCGGCACCATCGAGGGCTATTCGGCCACGCGCGAACAGTTCTCCGGCCTGCCGACCGCCTATGAAGAGCGGTTCGGCGCCCGGCCCGAGGTGCAGCCGCGCGAGATCACCCGCCAGCAGTGCGAAGTGCTGAACTTCGCCAAGGCGCTGCAGGGCAGGGGCCGCAACGGGGTCGAGATGTTCCTCTCTGCCGATGAGGTCGCCAGCCAGAACCCGGTGACGGCGCAGCTGACCGTTCCGCAGGGGCAGGCCGTTTGGCTGATCCTCATCAGCCCGACCGGCGGCATCTTCAACTTGTCGGACCGGCTGTCGCAGCCCGTGGGCAACCAGCGCAACCTGAGCTTTGCGCTCTCTCTGCGGACCGGGCAGGATCCGGCGCCCCAGCTTCTGCTGGCGGTCGAAAGCGACGAGCCGCTGGCCCAGGCGGCGGTGGCGCAGCGCGGCGATCAGGCGGCAAACATCCTGCCGAAGATCCTCGAGGAGATCGCCTCACGGAACGGCGCGGCGAGTGCGGCTGTCTCCTACCTGAAGCTGAACCCGGCCGAAGAGTGAGCTTGCGGAGTGCCCCGTGACGGGGCGCTCCGGCGCAATCGCCCATCGGATAGCATGGGTTTGCCCCGGAACGTCCCTCAGCGCACGTCGAAGGCGACGATGGCCAATGCCGCCTGACGGCTCAGTTCCGCGCTGAGATCGGCAAAGAAGTCGTCGGCGCGCTGGCCGGAGCGGTCCTTCAGCGTCGAGAGCGGTTCGGTCGAGGCGATGGCGATCAGCAGTTGCTTGGTATCGCGCAACGGCCCGACCCGCGTCACCGGCACGTCGAAGCGCACAAACTGGCCCGAGGTCGAGGTGAAGCGTTCGAGGTCCTGCACCACGCCGTTGTTGTCCACGAGGAACAGCCCGAGGTTCCGGTCGCCAACGCCGCGCATCACGCCCGAGACGCGGTTGCCCGACGCCACCTCCGCATTGTCGAGGCGCATGCCGATGCGGGTCGCCGGGTAGTCGCGGTTCTTGGCGATGAAGGTCAGCGCCGCGCATTGCCGTTCGTCCAGCAGGGTGCGGGTCTGGCGGATTTCCTCGTCCTCGGGGCGCACCAGCACCTCGGAGGCGAAGCGCCCCATGGCGCCGTCCTCCGCCGCCAGAAGCGCCAGGCCGATCCCGTCCTCGCCGTCGCGGCGGGGCAGGGCGATGACGCAGTTGTCCTCGGTCTTTGCACGGATGCGCTGGATCAGGTCGCCAATGGCGAGATCGCGTTCAGAGGGCGGGGCGCGCATCCGGCGGGTCACGCGCGGCGGCGAGGGTTCGACCGGCGTCGCCTCGATGGTGTCCGTGCCCTCGCCGTCAGGTGTGGCCGTCGTCGGGTCCAGCGTGTCGGTCGTCGGGGCGGCTGTCACGGGGTCGAGCGTGTCCGTGCTGTCCGCAGGCGGTGCCGCCGTGACCGGGTCGAGCGGTTGTGCCGTGGGGCTGATGGTTTCCGGCCCGGTGGCGTCGTCGCCCGGGGTGGGGGGCGTCACCGGGACAAGGGCCGCGAAATCCTCCGCCTCCACTTGCCCGGTGGGCGTGGAGGCGATCACCTCTTCGTCGTTCTCGACGATGGGGGCCAGGTCGCCTGACGTGACCGGGGCGGCATCCTCGCTGGACGTGGGGTCCAGAACGGGGGAGCCGGTCACGACCTGTGCCGCGCCATCGTCCACGATTAGCGAGTCTGCCTCTGTCGGGCTGACCTGCGCATCCTCCTCCGGCACCACGGCGGTCACGTCATCCAGCGGCGGGGCGACAAGCGGCGCTTCCTCGACGGGCTGGAGGTCGGCAACCTCGGGCGCCTCCGGTTCGACGGTCTCTTCTTCCGGACCCACGGACTCCACGGTGTCGAGCGGCGGTTCCTCGACCGATTCCGCCTCGACCGTGTCGAGCTCACCTGCGTCCTCGGCGGCGGGTTCCTCCACCGGGGCGACGTCCAGCGTATCGGCGGTCTGCTCCTCTGTCAGGTCGTCGCCCGTGGTGGCATCCAGCGCGTCGGGTGTCACCCCGTCGAGGCCGTCCACCTCTGTCGCATCCAGCGTGTCGAGCGGTTCGGGCGTCAGGTCCTGCGGCTCTTCGGCTTCGAGGGTTTCCGGCTCTGCCTGCGCGGTGTCCTCCGGCTCGATGGCGTCGGGTTCTTCTGCCTCGGCGCTGTCGGCAGGGGCTTCGGGGGTCAAGTCCTCGGCTTCGGCTGCGTCGAGCGTCTCCGGGTCCTCGGGCGTGACCTCCTCAACCGGCGTTTCACTCTCCGCCGTGTCGTCGGGAACCTCCGCGTCGAGGGCGTCCAGTTCGCCCTCGTCGACCTGCTCTGCATCCGGGATCGCGGCGTCGTCGAAGGCATCGTCCGGCGCGAGTTCGCCTTCAGGATCCAGGGTCTCCATCTCCTCGGCAGCGTCGAGCCCGGTGGCCTCGCCAAGGCGTTCGACCAGACCGGCCAGCGTATCGGATTCAAGCTGTTCGAGCGTGATCTGGAATTCGGGCGACGACTGCGGCAGCGGGCGTTCCACGAACCACTGCGACACGCCCGCGGACATCAACGCGATGACACCGGCGTGCACGGCGACAGACCCCGCGGTCGAGAGGATCCAGCCGCCGGGCGCACCCCGGCCATAGGGCAGGTAGCTCATGAGCCGCCTCCCTCGCCGGAGCGATGCACGGTCACGAGACGGATTTCCAGATGCGCGAACTCCGGCTTGCCAAGCACGTCGATCAGGGACTGCGCACTTTCGTTGCGGTCGATCAGCAGGTGCAGGATCGTCTGGTCGGCAACGCCGTTGGCGAGCTGCACGTCGTCGACCAGCTCTCCGTCGAGCATCATGACCCCTTCGGGTTCCAGCACGAGGATCGGCTTCGGCAGGTGTTCGACCGGCAGGTCCGCCGTCTCCGACAGCTCGATGGCGAAGGTCGGCGCGTTGGTCAGCCGCCCGGTCACGAGGAAGAAGAAGATCAGCAGCAGCACGATGTTGACGATGGCCAGAGAAATGTCCGGCTGCTGTTTCTTGTGAGTGCGGGGGATGTGGCGGATGGCCATGTCAGATCGCCCCCCGGGCCACACGCACGGCGCCGACATTGGCGGTGGCCAGCCGTGCAAGGACGGTCGTCACGTCCTGCACCCGCGCGGTGTCACGCACGAGGATGGTCACGTCCGCCGGGGCCACGTCGGATCCCAGAGCGTCGGCCAGCGCGTCGAGGCTGTCGAAGGTGAACTCTTGCCCTCCGACGATGATCCGCTCGGCCTCCAGTGTCCAGAGCGCGACTTCCAGCGGCGGTGTCGGCGTCTGGTCGTTCGGCGTCGGCGCAGAGGTCGCGGTCACCTGCTCGGGTGGTGGGGCGGCGGTCTGCACGGTCAGCAGCGAATAGGGCGTCAGGGACGACGTCAGCATGAAGAAGATCAGCAACTGGAACATGGCATCCGCCAGCGGAGTCATCGCAAAGCGATAATTCCGGGGCCGGACGGGCAGCTTGATCTTCGGTTGAGACATCTCGGATGCCCCGTCAGAGTTTCTTGGTCGGGTCGAGCCGGCCGTGGATCGCCGCCGAGATGACGGTCTCGATCATGTTGCGTTCCCGCTCGATCCGGGATTCGAAGTAGTTGGCGACGAAATAGGCCACCAGCGCGATGGCAAGGCCCGCAGCGGTGGTGGTCAGGGCGGTGTAGATGCCCGCGGCGAGGATCGTCGGGTCGACGGCACCCTCGGCAACCGCAAGGGCCGAGAAGGCGTCGATCATGCCGATCACGGTGCCGAGCAGACCCAGCATCGGGGCGGCCTGCACCACCATTTCCAGCGTGCGCATGCGGTCCGTCATGGTCGCGAGCTCGATGATCGCGGTCTGGCGGCCCAGCTCTTCGGCGTAGGTCGAGTCGCCCGGTTTCGCCTGCACGCCCGAGAACACGGCCTGGAGGATGCGGGCGAGCACGGACTTGCGCTTCTGCGCCTGCTGCAGCGCCAGGTCGGCGCGCCCGGACAGCCAGTTGTCGAGGATCTCTTCGGCGCGTTTGCGGCGGCCGACGCCCAGCATCATGAACTGCACCCATTTGTAGATCGCCACGGCAATCGCGAGGAGCGACAGGAGCCCCAAAGCGCCGAAGACGATGAGGGACGCGATGTTAAAGGACTCGGGGAGAAAGGACTCCATCAATCACTCCTTGAGCGGCGCGCGGGGCGGAATGTGCCCCGGTCGCGCGGATCGTTCTGACGTTAGATACCGAATTGAATCGCGGTGCGCGAGCTTGCGCTGAGCGCCGACATGCATACGTCTGCCTCATTGCCCGTTTCGGCGTCAATGCAGGCCGAGCTGTCGTTGATGACGATACGCGAAATGTCGGAGCACGCGGCCCCGGGCAGCTCGAACTGCAGGACGCGGGTCTTGCCGTCGATCAGGGCGCCGAACTTCAGTACCAGCAGCCGGGTGACGACCCCTTCGCCGTCGAAGATCGCCACTTCGTACTCCGTCCGGTCGAGCGCGGTGCCGGAGTTGTTCTCCGCCACGTAGGTCAACCGGCAGTTGCCGTTTCCGGTTTCGGCGGCGGCGTTCAGTTCCAGTTTGAACAGGTCAGACGCCGGCGTTTCATCCTGGGCGGCCGCGGCCACGGGAACCGCTGCCAAACCCGCAATCCACAAAGCAAAAATACGGTTCTTCATGTTTCACTCCCCCTGAAAATGCATGAAGCCCGGGTAAAACCACCGGGCCCGTTATAGCATCATATTGGCGGGGAAGGTCGCCATCATGTCAACCCGGTTTGCCGGGAATTCACGATCGCGCCTTGCGCTGTGTCAGCGGAACACGCCGTGCATGCCCGACGCGGTGAACGCGCTCGGGTCGGGACGGGAGACGACCGGCACCGGCTGCGGCTGGAAGATCCGCTGGATCAGCGGACGGCTTTCCCGCTCGAACGTGGCGCGGGTCGTTGTTCGGCGCGGAGCCACGACCTGACCATCGCCGCGCGTCACCACTGCGGACTGTGCGACCTGCTCGAAACCGTCGTCGCGCGACACCGGACGCAGGGTCCGGTAGGGGGCGAGACCGTCGCTCAGATCGGCCTGCTGGCTCGACACCGTCGGCTGCGTCAGGCCGCGAGGCTCTGCAACACGGTCGTTGTTCTGAACCTCTGCCTCGACCACACCCTTGGCTTCACTCTCGAACGAGACTGCAACCGCCTGCGTCGACTTGGAGGCCGCAACCGCATGGGCAAGCACGACACGCTCGGGCAGGCGCGGACCGGCGGCCATGGCCGAGTGGCTCGCGAACAGCGCGAGCCCGGTTGCCGCGGAAAGGCCTACGAGGCCGGCACAGGTGAGAATGATGCGTTTCATGGCTTCCAATATAGCGGAAAAGTCGTCAATTTCTTGTCCAAAATGTGGCGACTTTCAGGCTGGATCTCTACGTTGCGAAAAACACACAAGAATTTGGAGCGCGCGTGCCCCGTCACACCCTCTATATAAGGCTTTTTCGCGTCATTGGAGTGCTTCGGGCACTTTTTCGGCTGATTTCTGCCGGTTGTCTGGTCATCCTTTTCTCGCCCACTCAGTCCGCCGCCCAGTTCGCCGTCTGCAACCAGACGCTCAACGTGCTGAACATCGCCGTCGGACGGTACGCCTATGAGAACTTCACCACCTCCGGCTGGTGGACCGTCGGGCCGAACCGCTGTGCCAACGTGATCGATCGCGTGCTGGACGTGCGCTACGTCTACGTCTTCGCTCAGGACGTCTTCGGCAAGGAAATCATGCGCGGCGCGACTCCCATGTGCATCGACACCAAGCGCTTCGACATCGTGGGGGAGGAAGACTGCCTCCTGCGCGGCTACCTCGAGGCGCGGTTCCACGAGGTCGACACCTTCAAGAGCGAACGCTGGACGCTGTTCATCTATCCGCCCTCCTGACCGAAGCGATCGGCGCTTCCTTGCGCTATGGAAAGTCTGACTGGCAAACGGTGCGGCAAGGTTGCAAGATGCGCGGCGCATTCGTGTTGCGGGCCGCGCCCGCGCGAATGCCAGACTGACTGTTTCTCGTTCCGGGAAGGGATTGACCCATGCGCACCGCCGCTCTTGCCCTCACGCTCCTCGGCCTGTCTGCCGCGCCGCTGACCGCGCAGGAGTGGAAGGCCATTGTCGTCGGCCAGCCCGGGCCGGGGACGGAGGTGTCCTATGCCGACGCCCTGCACGCCGGGGCGGCGCTGGAGAAGGGCGGCCTGACGCTGGTCGACACGATGCGCGACAAGCCCCGGGCGCGCCTGACCGACACGCTTTCCACGATGGAGAATGCGCCGCGTCTGGTGTTCTTCTACTCCGGCCAGATGCCATCGGGCAGCGTTGCGATGCAGGACGGCACGATGCCGCTCGACACGGTCCTGCGCGGCGCGGCGGCCGCCGGGACGCAAGAGATGATCCTGATGCTGGAGAACTGCTCGGACGAGTCTCCCATTCCTGCGCGGATCGCGGTGCCCGAAGCGCCGGAGGGCATGGCGCTGATGGTCGTAGCATCCGCCGGTCCGGGCGCGCGCTGCGAGACGGGCGAACGTCTGAGCGACGCCCTGCGTGGGATGTCGGAAGTGGAGCCGCTGACCGGCGACCTGTTGGAGCGGCTCGAAGGCATGTTCACCGTCGGCAGCGTGCCGTCCCCGGTCATCCTGTCCGGCGCCCGTGCGGAGGAGGGCGAGGAACTGGTGGAACTGCTGCCGGAGGATGTGATCCTGCTGCCCGCCCTCGACGGGGATTTCTCGCTGGGCAGCGGCGATGGTTTTGGCGAGACCATCGGCGCGGACGAGGTGATCGAGATCGTGCTTCCCGCACAGATGCCCGACATCTCCGACTTGCCGGAGGTCGTGGAGGACAACACCCCCGTCATCACCTTCGCGGCCCTGCCCACCGCACAGATCGCCGCCCTTCCGATCGTCGCGGGCCTGCCCGATCCCTCCATCCTGGTGGGGCTGATCGAGGGGGTGACCGACGCCTCGCTGGAGGTCGATCCACAGCCTGACGCGCCTTCCACCGCGCTGGCCAGCTTCTTCGACGACAACGCGGAGATCGCCACCTCGCTCGCCACGCTGCGTGACATGCGGCAGAACGATCCGGAGATGTACACGAGCCTTCTGTCCTCTGGCGCCTTCGATCCTGAGGACGAGCGCGTGCTGGCGAAGGTCATCCAGTCGGAGCTTGGCCGGATGAACTGCTATCGCGGTCGGGTCGACGGCCAGTACGGCCCGGGATCGCGCCGCGGCTCGACCAGCTATTTCGAGGAACTGAAGAAGAAGGGCATCGCGGCGCTCGACGATCCGGCGGCGACGGTCGACCTCTTCCGCCTGATCCTCGGCAATGAGGACGTGCGCTGTCCGGACCCGGCAGTGGCCCAGCCCCGGCCGACAAACACCGCCCGCCCGCAGAACACTACGAGCCAGACCCAATCGCGCCCGACCCGCCAGCAACCCACGCAGCAGGTGCAGCGAAGCCAGCCGCAGCAACAGGCCCCGCAAAGCCAGCAGCCCAACTTCTCGGGTGCGCGGTTCGGGTCGGGTATCGGCCGTTAGGCGCGTCCGCCAGCCGCCCGGGGGGTCTGCACTCCGGAGCGGCAGAGCGGACCGCACGTTCGGGCCAAACGCCGAAACCGGGACAAAATACCGTGTGCAGGACTCGTGTTCTGTGCCCGTTCTGATATAAGACATGGGGACTTCAGCACGAACCTGAGCAAGGGAATTGACCCATGCGCACCGCCGCTCTTGCCCTCACGCTCCTCGGCCTGACCGCCGCGCCGCTGGCCGCGCAGGAATGGAAGGCCATTGTCGTGGGCCAGCCGGGGCCGGGCGCCAAGATGTCCTTTGCCGACGCATTCCATGCCGGTCAGGCGCTTGAGAAAGGCGGCCTGCCGCTGGTCGACATGATCCGCGACATGCCCCGCGCACGGCTGACCGACACGCTTGCCGTGCTCGAGGATGCGCCGCGGCTCCTGCTGTTCTACTCCGGCCGCATCCCCTCTGGCAGCGTCTCGATGCAGGACGGCACCATGCCGCTCGACACGATCCTGCGCAGCGCCTCCGTCGCCGGGACGGAAGAGATGATCCTGATGCTGGAGAACTGCACCGACCAATCGCCCGTGCCCGCGCAGGTCATCGTGCCCGAACCGCCCGAAGGCATGTCGCTGATGGTCGTGGCCTCCGCCGGACCAGGCGAACGGTGCGAATCCGACGAAAGGTTAAGTGACGCGCTGCGCCGGATGTCCGAAGAGGGCGAGCTGACCGGCGACCTGCTGGAACGGCTGGACGGCATGTTCATCGTGGGCAGCGTGCCCTCGCCGGTCGTCATGACCGGCGCGCCCGAAGAAGACGTTCAGGAACTGGTGGAACTGCTGCCGGAGGACGTGATCCTGCTTGCCCCACTCGACGGGGATTTCTCGCTGGGCGGCGGTGGCGATGACGGCGGCTTCGAGGAGACCATCGGCGACGACGAGGTGATCGAGATCGTGCTGCCCGCCCGCGTGCCGGACCTGCCGCAGGAGGTCGTGGACAACACGCCTGTCGTGACCTTCGCCGCCCTTCCAACCGCCCAGATCGCCGCCCTGCCTCTGGCGGCCGGACTGCCGGAGCCTTCGATCCTCGTCGGCCTGATCGAGGGCGTGACCGAAGCCTCGCTCGACGTCGACCCGGAACCGGAGGCGGAATCGACCGCACTCGCCAGTTTCATCAACGACAACGCGGCAATCGCGGCCTCGCTCACGACGCTGCGCGAGCTGCGCAAGAACGACCCCGAGATGTACGCCAGCCTGCTCGCCTCCGGCGCCTTCGACCCGCCGGCGGGCGATGTCCTGGCGAAAGTCATCCAGACCGAACTGCGCCGGATGAACTGCTACCTCGGCGGCATCGACGGCGACTACGGCCCGAGGTCGCGGCGCGGCTCCACCAGCTACTATGACGAGCTGAAGAAGAAGGAGATCGCTTCGCTGGAAAGCCCGGACGCCTCGGTCGATCTGTTCCGCCTGATCCTAGGCAACGACGAGGTGCGCTGCCCCGATCCGGTGGTGGCGCAGCCGCGTGCCACGACGACGCGGTCGACCACGTCGCGGAACACCTCGACACGGTCCACCAGCAACACGCGTACGACACGGTCCGCCCCGGCGGCCCAGGCCCCCAGCAGGGCGCCCACCTCTGCGCCCAGCCGGTCGTCCGGCGGCAACTTCTCCGGCGGGTCCTTCGGGGGCGTGTTCCGGTAGGGGCGGCGGCCCGACAGGCCCGCATTTTCGATTCATGACCTTCGGCGCGCCGGAACTCTCTTCCGGCACGCGCTTCCTCTGTTACAGTACCGTCAGCCAGTTGCTTTCAATCCAATTTTCAAGCCCCAAACCCACACATGCCGATCGACGTTGACCCCTCCTTCAAGAAGACCGGCGACAAGGCGCGGGAACGTCAGCTGTGGCGGCAGACCGGAGAGAACGCGCGCAGGCGCCGCCGCAAGCGGATGATGCGCCGCATCGCGATCATGGGCAGCGGCGCCTTTGCCGTTGTCCTGATCGCCTTTGTCGGCTGGATGGTCGCACGGTCCCCGGACGACGGGGGAGGGGGCACCGACGTGGCCGAACTGGGCGGCCTCGACCCCGAGGACGACGACTTCACCATGGTGCAGGCGGACGAGGCGCAGACGGATTTCGCGTCCAGCAGCTTCACCCCTGTTCTGCCCGCCGACCTTCAGGTCGACCCGATGATCCTGCGGATCGCGCAGGAGGGCGAAGGCAACGTGCGGTTCATAGCCGGCCCGCAGGAGTTCCTGCCGGCGCGCGTCGGGCCGCCCGGATCGCAGCGCTTCGCCTACCTGCGCGAACCGCTTGTCGCGGCCGAGCAGACGCTGGAACTGGTACTGCCGTCGTCGCGCGATGACTTTGCCCTGTTTCAGGCGCAGCGCAGTCAGGCCAGCGCTCCGGGCGCCCTGCCGCAGCCGCCTCAGCAACAACCCTCTGCGCCGGTGGAGGCCGGGGACCTCGTCGCGGTCGAGGAAGACAGCAGCTGGGGCGACCTCATCACGACCGACGACGATGCACTGCAGGCGGAGGGCCAGTCTGACCAGGCCGCGGTCTACGTCGAAACGCGGATCGAGAACACGACCTCCACCGTGCTGGCCCTGCGCGAAAGCGAACGGCGCGCGGTCTATGACGATGCGGTGACGGCGCTCCAGACGGAACGCCCGCTGGTGCAGGTGCTGACCTCGAGCGGTTTCAGCGCGACCGACGCTGCCGCCATCGCGCGCGCGGCGGAGGCGCGGATCTCAGCACCCGAGAAGCTGCGCGGCGGGAGCATCGTGGCCGTCCGCTACCGGCAGGGTGATTTCGGGCGCGAGCTGATCCAGATGTCGGTCTACGGGCCGGACGGCTATATCGGCACGCTCGTCCGGCTGGGCGAGGGGCGTTTCGACAGCGGCGCGGACCCGTGGTTCACCGAGAACCTGACGGAACGGACCGGCCAGCTTGTGGCGCAGGCACAGGAGGCCAAGGAAGTCCGCATCATCGACGCGATCTATTCCACGGCGCTGTCGAACGGCCTGTCACAGACGCTGGTCGGGCAGCTGATCCTGATCCTGTCCAAGGATTTCGACCTCGACCGTTTTGCCAGCGACGGCGACTACTTCTCCGTGCTCTACGCCAACACCCCGGGACCGGAAGGCGACGGGCTGGGCCGCGTCCTTTACGTGGGCATCGAAGGGCCGTCCGGAACGCTCACCTGCTACGTGACAGAGGGCGAGAACGAGGGCGAATTCTCCTGCTTCGACTTCAACGCCACGGTGGCCAGCGGCGGCGGAGGCGGCGGCATCGGGGGTGGCATGGTCGTGCCGGTGAAGGGTGTGAAGACCTCGGCCTTCGGTCCCCGTCACCACCCGATCCTGAAACAGGTGCGCAATCACGACGGCGTCGACTGGGCCGCACCCACCGGCACGCCGATCGTCTCCGCGATGGATGGCACGGTGGAATACGCCGGGCCGGGCGGGGGCTATGGCAACGTGATCTACATCGACCACGGCAGCGGCCAGCAGACGCGCTATGCTCACATGTCGAAGTACGGCGCCTTCAAGAAGGGCGACCGGGTGAAGGCGGGCGACGTCATCGGTTACGTCGGCACCACAGGGCGATCCACCGGCCCGCACCTGCATTTCGAGCTTCGCGTGAACGGCACGCCCGTCGATCCGCTCAGCTTCCGCGCCTCTGTCACGGTAGCGACCGTCTCGGACGGCGGACAGCCGGGATCGGCTGCGGTGGAACAGCTGGTCAACAAGATCATCAAGGTCGAGAGCGCGGGCAATGCGCGGGCCAAGAACCCGCTGTCGACGGCGACGGGGCTGGGCCAGTTCATCGAAAGCACGTGGCTCAGGATGATGCGCGACTACCGTCCCGACCTGGCCAACAGCATGAGCCGCCAGGCCCTGCTGGAGCTGCGCTTCGACCCGGCTCTGAGCCGCGAGATGGTGCGCAACCTCGCGCGGGAAGGGGAGGCCTACCTCAGGTCTCGCGGCCATACGATCACGCCCGGCAACCTGTACCTCTGCCACTTCCTCGGCGCCGCCGGTGCGGCCAAGGCTCTGAGCGCGCCGCGCGAAGCATCGGTGCTCGACGTGATGGGCGCGGGCGTCGTGGGGGCGAACCCCTTCCTGCGCGGCAAGACCATCGGCGACCTGATCGCGTGGTCGGATCGCAAGATGCAGATCAAGGGCCAGCCGGTCGTGGTGTCCAGTGCACCCGCCATCCCCGCACCCCGCGCCGTCCCCGAAGAAATCAAGGCGTTCCGGGAAACCGTCGATACCTTGCTGAAGGAGGCCCGCGTCGAAGCGGAAGATGCCGCCGCGCTGGCCGCGGAGGAAGACGCCTCCGACGAGGAAACGACCGAAGAGACCGTTGACGACGAGACCGTTGAAGATGGCAGCAAAAATGACTAAGCTATAGTCAGACTAACCCAAGGTGCTGCCATGATGGCCTCGGTTCACGAAGCGAAGACCAACCTGTCGAAACTGATCGACGCCGTCGAACGCGGCGAGCGGGTGGTCATCACGCGCCACGGCGTTCCCGCGGCGGAACTGGTGATCGCGCGCAAGGCGCAGGTCCGGATCGGGGGTCTGAAAGGCCGCCTCTCTCCACCGCCCGGTAGCTTCACCGCACCGCTTTCCGAAGAGGAATTGCAGGACTGGGGCGCGTGAGCGCTCTGCTTCTGGACACCAATGCCTTTGCCATGGTGCTGACGGACGACCCCCGGCTGACCGATACCGCACGCGGAGCCATCCTCGGGGCAAGCCGCGTGGCGCTGTCGGTCATCAGCCTGTACGAGATCGGTCAGAAGGTCCGGCTTGGGAAATGGCCGGAGATGGACGCCTTTGCGCCCGGACTTGCGGTGCAGGCACAGAATGACGGGATCGACCTGCTGCCCCTGTCACCAGCCGCAGCGTTGCAGGCGGCCCTCTTGGACTGGGACCACCGCGACCCTTTCGACCGGATGATCGCCTGCGTGGCCAGGGCCGAAGGGCTGGACCTCGTGTCGTCCGACACCGCATTCGATGAGCTGACCCTCAGCCGGATCTGGTAGACCGCTCCCGGCCACGCGGACAGGTCCACGACAGCGGGCACCGGCACGGCGCCAGTGCCCCTGCGGGTTTCAGGCCGTCAGCGCGAACGGTGGTGCCAGCGGACCCGGCCGTCCTTGCTGCCCTTCTTCAGGGGCAGAAGCGGGCGATACTGCGCGACCCAGCTTTTCGGATCGTAGTCGCAGACCAGACGGCCCTTCGCGTCACGGATGAAGCAGAGCGCGCCGTTCTTGTGCTTCCAGACCACGCCGCCATAGCTGGCGATGGTCATCGCCTGGATATCATTGTCGCTGGCCCAGAAGTCATAGTCGCCAAGCGGGAAGATACCGTCGCGGACCTCCTTCGGTTCGTCGAGCTTCGCCTCGTCGACCAGCGACTGCGTGTGGTCGTCCACCGCTGCCTTGATCATTCCGGTGACAAATCCGGCTCCGGCAAGGAGCGCACTACCGGCAAGGGTTGCGGCGACGCCGACGCCGTAAAGGAAGCTGTCACCGGCGTCGGGGGCGGTATCGGTCGCGACCCAGACCACCGGCTGGACAATAAGTCCCGCCGCAGAGCCCTTCGTTGCGCCAGCCACACGGCCGACAGCCTTCGACACGGACTGTGCCGCGACCTCAGTGCCGATGCCGGTTACGGAATTCTTGTATGTCATCAGAAACCTCAATCATTTCAGTACAATTCAATCATGGTACTCGCTACACGCGCCGGTGCCCGACGCGTCACTTGTGGAAGACGCGGTACGTCCGCGCCGGGTACTCCTGGACGAACTTCGCGTAATTTTCGGTGGTTTTCGCACCCCTGCCCACCGGAAAAGGATCGTTGTAGGAAATGTCGGCCTTGGTGTCGCGCTCGCCGCTCAGGCCGGTGACAAGGATCCAGTGGCCGCTGGAGGACATGCCCTGACTGTATGGCCCCGCGTGTTCCAGCATGTCGAAGATCAGCGGGCCGCGTCGCAGGTGGGTGCGCAGCTTGGTCACGCTCCAGCTTTGCGGACCGATGTACTGCAGGCCATGTGCCTTGGCATATTCGCGGGTCGGCGTGACCCAATCATTCTCGCCCGAGAAGTTGTCGAGGCTGCCGTCCGGCAGGATCATCGACGCCGGTGTCCGCGCCTTCACCTGCGCCACGGTCTGGTCCAGCAGCATCGCCGTGGCCGCCGCCCAGCAGGAGGTCCCGGTGGGCTGCGGGATCAGCTTCACCTTGTGATGGATCTTGGCGATGGTCTCGGACGGCTGCGGGGCGGCTTTCCAGATCGCTTCCGACGCCGCGTCGTTCAGCGCGGCCAGCGTCCTGCCGTTCGGGTCGACGCGGGAGTCCGGGTTGTTGAACTTCAGCACGCATTTCTGGAAGTCGTAGATCGCGGCACGGGTGAGGGTGCCGCAGATGCCGTCTTCGACCAGCGCGACGCGCGGGGCAGACATCTGTGCGTTCAACTGGCTTTGAACGGCGGCGACATCGGCGGCCTTGTTGCGCCCGTTGCGCCCGACGCTGGATTGCACGTAAATCGTCTGAATAATGCTCATGGCGTTTTATTCTCAATATCTTGCCCCCGGAAGCGAAATTGCGCCCTCATCGGGGAGCGGGGTGAGACTGGATGAAATTCACTCGTACCTGAATGGTGTTCTCCCGGTGACGTAAAATACCGGTTGCGCAATAGGTGGGGCTTTTCAGGACCGGCACAATGGACAGGGCAGGTATTCCATGCCCTTGCCGAGGCCACAATTTTCGCAACCCGTGTCGCCCGCGTTTTTCCTCTCCTCCTGCAAGTCCTTCCTCATATGCCGTTCAAATGCCGCCATTCCGACCACCGCCGGGTTGCAGAAACCGGCGCGCGGGGGCCCTTCTGTGCGGCCCTGCGCGCCGGAAGCTTGTTCAGGCGAAGTCGTACTCGAACCCCTTCTCGCCCACCTTCACCGTCACCTCCTTCATGTCCTCTCCGGACACCATGCGCTGCAGCACCTGGCGGGACAGGTCGGGCAGGATGGAGTTGGTGATGATGTTGTCGATCATGCGGCCACCGCTGTCGGGGTCGCGGCATTGTTCGGTAATGTAGTCGATCACCTCGTCGCCATAGACGAGGTTGGCGCCATGCGCGCCTTTCAGGCGCTTGGCCACCGCGCCGATCTTCAGCTTCGTGATGCCGGCCAGCACGTCCTTACCCAGCGGGAAATAGGGGATCGAGACGATCCGGCCCAGCAGGGCAGGGGGGAAGACCTCGAGCTGGAAGGGCTTCAGCGCGGTTTCCAGTTCATCGAGATCGGGCGTGGTGTTGCCGCCTTCCGCCATCTCCATGATGACATCGGTGCCGACGTTCGAGGTCAGCAGGATCAGCGTGTTCTTGAAGTCGATCCGCCGCCCGTTGCCGTCTTCCATGATGCCCTTGTCGAACACCTGGAAGAACAGCTCGTGCACGTCGGGGTGGGCCTTTTCGACCTCGTCCAGCAGCACGACGCTGTAGGGTTTGCGCCGCACGGCTTCGGTCAGGCGACCGCCTTCGCCATGCCCCACGTAGCCCGGAGGCGCGCCCTTCAGCAGGGAAACGGTGTGCGCTTCCTGGTATTCGGACATGTTGATGGTGATGATGTTGTCCTCACCGCCGTAGATGGCTTCCGCCAGCGCCAGCGCGGTCTCGGTCTTGCCGACGCCCGACGGCCCGCAGAGCATGAAGACACCGATGGGCTTGTTGGGGTTCGACAGGCCCGCGCGGTTGGTCTCGATCCGCTTGGCGATGGCCTTCAGGCCGTGGTCCTGACCGATGACACGTTCCTGCAGATGTTCCGCGAGGTGCAGCACCGCCTCCAGTTCGTCTTGCACCATGCGGCCCGCGGGGATGCCCGTCCAGTCGGAGATGACGGAGGCCACGGCCTGCGCATCGACGTGGGCATAGACCATGCGGTCGTCCGGATTGCCCTCTTCCAGCGTCGCCATGAAGGCGTGCATTTCCTTGCGCGCCTCGTCCGGATCGATCGTCGCCCCCTCGGCCTCTGCCTCCGCGTCGGAAGAGGCGTCTTCCGCTGCGGGACGGTTGTCCATGACCTCGGCGACGTCGTGACCTTGCGAGACGGCGATCTCCTTGCGCAGAAGGATGATCCTGTCGACGATCTCCTTCTCCTTGGCGTACTTCACTTCAAGGTCGGCCAGTTCGGACTCCAGCTTCCCTTTCTCCTCCATCGCCTCGAGAATGCGTTCCTCGTTCGACTCGCCCAGGTCGCGTTCGGACTCCTTCCCGGCGATCTCGACGTCTAGCGCGGCGATCTTCTCGCGGATGTCCTGGATGCGGGCGGGAACAGAGCTTTGCGAGACGGCGACGCGTGCGCAGGCGGTGTCGAGTAGCGACACGGCCTTGTCCGGAAGCTGTCGCGCGGGGATGTAGCGGTGCGACAGGGAGACGGCGGTGACGATGGCCTCGTCCGAGATGCGCACGCCGTGATGCTTCTCCATCGGCTCCAGGATGCCGCGCAGCATGTAGCAGCACTTCTCGACCGAGGGCTGATCGACGTTGACCGGCTGGAAACGCCGGGTCAGCGCCGGGTCCTTTTCGAAATAGGTGCGGTACTCCGACCAGGTGGTCGCGGCGATGGTGCGCAGCGTGCCGCGGGCAAGAGCCGGTTTCAGCAGGTTCGCGGCATCGCCCGTGCCCGCCTGTCCGCCCGCACCGATCAGGGTGTGCGCCTCGTCGATGAACAGGATGATCGGGGTGGGGGAGGACTGGACCTCGTCGATGACCGATTTCAGGCGCTGCTCGAACTCGCCCTTCATGGACGCTCCGGCCTGCATGGCCTGAATGTCGAGCATGTAGAGCTTCGTGCCCTGTAGCTTCGGCGGCACCTCCCCGGCGGCGAGGCGCTGAGCGAAGCCTTCGACCACGGCGGTCTTGCCGACGCCCGCCTCGCCCGTGAGGATCGGGTTGTTCTGGCGGCGGCGCAGCAGCACGTCGATAACCTGACGGATCTCGTCGTCGCGGCCGACGATCTTGTCCATCTTGCCCGACGCCGCATCCGCCGTCATGTCGACGGAGAACCGGCCAAGCGCGGTGGACGCCCCGGGGCGGCCGTCGTCGTCCTCGCCGGGCTGGGCGGCGGAGGGAGAGGACAGGCCGGAACCGTCCATGGGGCGCATCGTCTCTTCCTCTGAATCCTTCCAGAGGCGGCGGCTTTCCTTGGCGAGGATGTCGGCAGAGATGTCCCCGAAGACCGACGAATAGCGCATGATGTGGCGGCGCAGGTGGTCGTCCTGCAGGATGCCGGTGAGCACGTGGCCCGTCCGGATCTGGCTCTCTCCGAACAGCAGCGTCGCGTAAGTCCAGGCGTGCTTCAGCGCGTCGAGGAACTGCTCGGAAATGCCGGGGGCCTCGGTGACGTTCTTGTCCAGCTTGGCGAGCGTGTTCTGCAGATCCTTCAGCACCTGCCCGCGGTTCAGCCCGAGCGCGTTCAGCGTGACCGAAACATCGGAGTTCTTGTTGGACACGACCGGCCACAGCCAGTGGCAGAGGTCGATCTGGCGGTTGCGGTCCCCGCGCGCCTGCCGCATGCCCTGAATGAAGGCATTGTACCCGGCCTGGTTCATCTTGAGAGCGTAGCTCTCGATCTCAATTCCTGACATTGCAATAATCCCTTCTGAAATGTTCCGGCCCGGTTATCGCTCCGGGTCCGGATCTCCCTGTTGTATCCGCGGCCGTCACGCGGCCGCCTTTTGGTCTTGCCCTTTCGGGGGCAGAAGCTTGAACACCGTCACCTGCACCATCACGTCGGGATCGCCCTTCGGCGGCGCGATGCAGGCCATCCAGCCAAGCTGTGCGTTGACGCCCATCACGGCAGGCTGGATCTCGGTCTGCGGCAGCCACAGCACGGTTTCGACTTCGTAGGCCTCGCCGAGATACCAGAACACCAGATCGCGCAGGTCGGGGTGGTCGCCGCCCGACGGCAGCAGTTCGAAGTAGTCCTTGATGGAACGGACATAGAGGTGCACGCGGATCTTCTCTCCGACCGTGCGCACCCGGGACCCGAGGTGCATGTTCATGCCGATGCTGCAGGCCTGGCGACCCATGTGCGACAGGGTGTCGGGCTCGAAATCGAGCCATGTCGGCACCAGTTCCTCGATCTCGACGCGCAGCTTGCCGTCGAAGTGAAGCTGCAGGATCTGGCGCAGGCGCACCGGGCTTTTCACGCGCCCGCCGGCCAAACCCGCGTAACGCGCCTTCACCGTGTCCGACACCTCGTCCCGGTCGCGCATCGCCTTGGTGCCGTTGCCCGCCACCGCCAGAAGGTAGGACTGGAAGCGGTCGTCGGTCGGGTGGTCGAACTGCGTGATGGCATGGGCGTCGGACCACGCGCGGAAGAACAGCTCCTGGAAGCGTTCGGTGAAAATGTCGACAAAGCGGGTAAAGCTCTTGTCGCCGTGGATGAACCACTGCTGGATTTCCTCGGTCCAGTTCAGCGGGAAGGCCCCGAACGGCCCGAAGAACCCCATGAACTGCGCGCGGATCATCGGCACGCGACGGCTGGGATCGTAACGGGCGATATCGGCATTCGGGACACCGGTGAACGGGTCCTGCCCCATGCGCACAAGCTGATCGTGAAGCCGGGTGTTGCGTCCGATGCGCGGCTTGGTCCCGGCGCGGCGTTCAAGCTCCCGCAGGAGGAAGAACAGCCCCTTGCCCATCGCGCGCCACGCGGCTTGTTCGTCCTCGTCGAGGCCGGAGGGCATCTCCGGCTCTTCGTCGAGGTCGTCCATGGCAAGCTGTTCGACCTGAGAGGTGACGAGTTGCCGGAACGTGTCGAGCAGCCCGTCTTCGAGGAAGGCATCCTCGGGGTGTTTCAGCCTCTGTCCGGCCCGGCGGATGAGGTCGTCGCGCAGGGCAGGGGTCAGGCCCTCGGGCGCGCGCCGCGCGGTGTGGCGCAGGGCTGCTGTCAGCCCGTGCCCCAGCAGGGCCTGTTCGATCACCTCGTTCGGGGTCCATGCCTCGCGCGGGATGAATTTCTGGATCGAGGTCTCTGCCCGGGGTAGGCCCGGAAGCGCGGCGAAGACGGTCTTGTCGTCGTCATCCCAGCTACTCTTGGCGGCGGGGGCGGGCTCCTCCTCCGCCTTGGGCGCATCATCGAACCAGTCGAGGTCCGCCATGACGGTCTTCTCGTCGTCGTCCGTCTTGCCACCCATCAACGGCGGCCGGACCGAGGGCAGTTCGACGACCGGCCCGCTGCCGCGCGGCTTCTGCGCCACGCCGGGCAGGGGCGGGAAGGTCGGCTCCTTCACGTCCTTGTCACGCACCGGCTGGGAAAACCCGCCCTTCGGCATCGGCAGCGGTTCGATCTCCTTCGGGTCGCTGTCGTTGTCCTTCGGTGGTGTCTTCGCCTTTGGCTTGCCGGGGTCCTTGTCTAGCCAGGCCATCACCGTCTTTTCGTCGTCGTCCCAGTCGTCGCTCACAGCACGCGCCCTCCGCCCAGCCGGGGCGGCCAGGTCTTCAGGTGCCCGCGCTGGTGCGAGCGGATGACCGTCTTGGTGAACGAATTGACAGAGGCATACTCGGCAAGAAACCGGTCCAGAACGGAGCCGAGCAGCATGATCCCCGACCCCTCGAAGGCCTCCTCGTCGAAGGTCAGCGTGACTTCGAGGCCGCGGGCCGTGTGGAAGCCCTCGGGATGCGGGATCGACGCCGGAACCTGCCGCGTCTCCACCGACTGCAGCCCGTCGATCTGGCTTTCGATGAAGCTGTCCGACAGGTCGGCAAACAGGCGCATCATCTCGCGCAGCGCCTCAGCCGCATCGGCGCCGGTGCGGCCCAGCACGCCGTAGCTGTTCAGCGACATATGGCTGACGAGCCGCCAGTAGACGTCGCCCGACTGCGTCCGGTGGGCGGCGCCGCCCTCCATGTCGGCAAGGCTGTCGCGCGGCGGGGTCGGGCCGTCGATACAGGCCAGCCGGATCGTGTTCTCGTCGCAGAAGTAGAAGTCTTCCTCGCCCTGCTTGATCGGCAGTTCCCCGGCAAGGTGCCGGTTGGAACACAGGCCCCGGATCTGCAGGCGTTGCACCCGCACGTCGTCGGGTGGTTCGTAGATCGACAGGAACGTCTCCGTTCCGCGATAACGCGACCGGGAAATGCCCTGCTTGCGCTCCTGGGCGGTGATCCGGCGCTTCTTCTTGCGGCTGGTATAATACAGCGCGTGCCGCGGGCTGACCTTGTTCGAGGGCAGGGCGTACAGCGGATAGACCCGCGTCTTGGCCTGACTGCCCTGGTAGTGGGCGAAGACCTCGGTCACGCGGTGGAATTCGTAGTGCGTGACGGGCGTGGAAAGGGGCGTGACCACGTATTCGTGGCTCTTGCGGTCCATGCGCAGCGGCGCGGCGGCCTCTTCGAACAGGTTGACCGCCGGGGCACAATGCAGGCGGATGTCCTCCGTCGACAGTTGCGCGGCGAGCTTCTGGCTCGACGTGTCGAACTCGAAGATGATCTGGATGCGCGATCCGGGAACGCGGGCCCAGACGTCGCGCAGGCCCTTGACCCGGAAGCCGAGGAACTTGCGCGGGTAGACGAAGACCTCGCGCAGCAGGGCGAACCCCTCGAACAGGCGATCGTCGTGGGGGAAAAGCCGTTCCGACCGGTCGAAGCCCACCTGCTCGATCTGGTGCGGGGCGAGCGTCTGGTAAACGTCGTCGCCAAGCGCGTTCTGCCAGCGCAGCGACACCTTCACCCGGTCGCAGAAGATCTGTTCGTAGAGCGCCACGGCCTCGTCCATCGGACCGGCGAGGTGGAACTGCAGCGTATCGGCCTGAAGCTCGGTCAACGGTTCGCTGTTGTCGGCCTTGCCCGTCACGCCAAGCCGCGCGATGTCGATGAGCATGCCCGCTTGCACGCCCTTCGCAGGCTCGCGCATCACCGCACCCACCTGCCCGGAGCGTGAGAGATAGCGCACCTCTGCCACGTCGATGGGCCAGAGGCTGAGGGGAGCGGCCAGCGCGAAGCGGCAGGACACGCGCTTCTCCGTGTCGACGTAGCGCGCCTCCATGTAGTCGCCGGGCCTGAAATGGATGCCGGTCACCGTCTTCGGGTCCTCAAAGGGCGCGGCGGCCCGCACGGTCATGACCGAAGGGGTCGGCTCCAGCACGCCGGGCAGAAGCTGGTCCAGAAGTTCGCGCGTGAAGCCGCGGAATTCCTCGTCCAGCTTCAGCTGCACCCGGGCCGCAAGGAAGGCGGAGCCTTCCAGCAGCGCCTGCGCGGTCGGGTCCATGTTCTCTTCGAGCAGCCCGCCAAGGCGGTCGGCAAGGCCGGGATACTCCTGCGCGAATTCGCGGGCACGCTCCTTCAGCAGTGCGAGTTCCCGGTTGTAGGCGTCGCGGAAGGCCTGTTTCACATCTGCACCCGCAGCTTGGACATGCGCATCTTGCCCGCACCAAGGTCCAGCTCCGCGTCGAAGTCGAGCGGGATGTCCACCGGGTCGCCCATCAGGTCGGCCTGCACGAAAAGTTCGAGCCGCTGATCGTTCTGGCTGTCGCTGCGGCGCACCGACACCTCGATGGAGGACGGCACGAGGCGCGGCTCGTGGTCGATGAGCGACTGCTTGATGGAATCCTTGATCGACTCGCCGTTCAGCTCGCGGATCGTGACGCTCGACAGGTCGCGGAAGCCGTAGTTCAGGATCGAGCGCGCGACGTGCGGCGCCTGGTCGAGCGGCAGGGCGGCGTCCAGTCGGATGGTGTTCATCAGGGCGTTCAGGTCCGCCTCGATGTGGTGGCGCAGGGTGCCCTCGGTGACACCTTCGCGGAAATCGATGCGGCGGGTGATCGTCGTCTCGCCGTCTTCCTTCTGGTCCTGCGTGCGTTCGGCGTGCTGCCGGCGGCGGCGGTCATGGAAGCTGGAGCGGAATATCTGCAGGATCGAGACCTTGGCGCGGTCTTCCTTGCGCCAGACGCGGGTCACCTGCGTCGTCAGATCCGGATCGTCGGAGGTCATGTCACGCTCTCGAAATCAAAAGGCCCGAGACAAAACGTAACGGCCATCCCCCGAGCAATCAAAGAAAAGTTAATGCTGGAAGGGCGGGTTTGCCGCCCTTCCCGATATGCGAATACGCCGACAGGGCGAAGCGCTTACGCGCTCCATTCCTTGTCTTCGGCGATTTCCCAACCGGCAGAGAATTCGCCGTCCGGCGCACCCTTCTGGTTCTGCTTGGTGTAGGTGATCTCGAACATGCGGAAGTTCAGGGTGAGGCTTTCCTGGATACGGTCCAGGCCGTCGTTCATCCCGCCGGTGTTGTACGACGTGATCATGACGTCCTTCATCTTGATCTTCATGTAGTCGACGGGCTTGGAACCGCCGGCCTTCAGCACGTGCAGCTCTGCGTCGGAGATGTGCTCGCCCGAGCAGCAGCGCTTGATCAGGTCGTGCGAGGACGCGTCGACGTACTTGGTGAACGCGATGTCACCCACGTCGACCTTGCCGCCGCCGCCACCAGACCCCAGGTGGGTGGTGCCCGACTGGGTCATGCCGACGCTCCAAGACAGAATGTCGATCCAGTCCTTGTGCTGGTCATTCTGGGACTCGCCCTTGATGCCGTTGCCGAGTTTCAAAAAGATATTGACAGCCATTTTGCTTCTCCTTCTGGCTTAAAATCTCACCTACCGCTTAATTGCGGGCGGCAATCACTTATTTGGCAGGCAGTTTCGACACGAGGCTCATGCCGATATCCATGCCTTCCATTTGAAAATGCGGTTTCAGGAAGAACTTGCCGGTGTAGTAACCGGGGTTGAGTTCGTCTTCGACCACTTCGACCTTTGCCCCTGCCAGCGGACGCTTCGCCTTTTCCAATTCCGTCGCGGTGTCAGGGTTACCCGTCACATACTTGTTGATCCAGGTCTGCAGCTCGATCTCCAATTGAGCCCGTGTCGGGCTCTGGCCAATCTTGTCGCGCACCATGACCTTCAGATAATGGCTGAAACGCGACACGGCGAAGATATAGGGGATGCGCGACGACATGTTGTCCGATGCCGTGGCAAGGTCATCCACGTATTTCTTGGGCTTGTAGAGCGACTGCGCACCGATGAAGGCCGCCTTGTCGGTGTTCTGCCGGTGGATCAGGCCGATCAGGCCTGCCTTCGACAGCTCGCCCTCCCGACGGTCCGTGATGGACACTTCCGTCGGGCATTTCATCTGCTTGTCACCGTCGCCGGTGTCGAAGACGTGGGTCGGCAGGTTGGTCACCTCGCCGCCGGAGGTCACGCCGCGGATGCGAACGGTCCAGCCGTGTTCCTTGAAGGCACGGTTGATGTTCGTGGCCATCGCATGGGCCGCGTTCATCCAGGCGTACTGCGTGCCGCCGTGGCCGTCGGTCTCCTCGCGGAAGTCGAATTCCTCCACGACCGAGGTGCTGTCCGGGCCGTAGGGCTCACGGGCCAGCGCGCGGGGCAGGGTCAGCGCGATGAAGCGGCTGATCTCGCTGTCACGCAGCGAATTCCACTGTGCGTACTCCGCGTTCTCGAACATCTCCGACAGGTCCGGCGGAACGGCGATCTCGTTCCAGCTGTCCATGCCCAGCAGGTTCGGCGACGCGCCCGAGATGAACGGCGCCAGCGAGGCTTCGGCGATCCGGCCCATGAAGCGCAGGATGTTCACGTCGGCCGAGGAATGGTCGAAGTGGTAGTCACCCACGAGGCAGCCGAAGGGCTTGCCGCCCAGCGTGCCGAGCTGCTGTTCGTAGACCATCTGGAAGAGCGGCGACTGTTCCCACTTGTTCTTGGGATAGCGCCGGGTCATGGCCGCCAGCTCCGACTTGGAGATGTTCAGCACCTTGACCTGCAGCGTCGCGTCGGTCTCTGCGTTGTTGAGCGTGTAGGCCAGGCCGCGCCACTGGCTCTCGAAATGCTGGAACTCCTCCTGGTGGAGGATCGCGTTCATTTGGTCGCTGAGCTTCTTGTCCAGCTTGGCCAGCATCGCGTCGAGCGTGTCGATCACGTCGTCTTCGATGATGGTCTGGTCGTCGAGCGCCTCGCGGACCAGTGCCACGAGGGCATTGTCCACCTCACGCTCTGCCACGTCGGTGCGCGGCTTGATCGTCTGCTTCAGAATGTCGGAGAATTCCGCAAGTTCGTTTACGGATTCCGCGACCGCGCCGCCTGCGCCTTCTGTATCCAGTTGTGCGTCGTTAGCCATGGTTCATGTCCCTGTTATCGCGTCGCGGTCAGTTATTCTTCGTCTTTGCCGGCCTTCGCCTGCTCGCCGAGGGCGGCCAGCAGTTCGGGGTCGCTCAGAAGCTTCTTGATGTGCTCCTGCGCCTTGGGCTTCGAGGCCATGTAGCGCTGCAGGGAGGCCAGCTGTTCGCGGGCTTCCAGCAGCTTCGCCATCGCCGGAACCTGGCGGGCGATCTGCGTCGGCTCGAGGTCGTCCATGGAGTGGAACTTCAGGTCCACGCCCATCTTGCCGCCGTTCGGGTCCAGCTTGTTCTCCACCATGAAGGACATGCCGGGCTCGATCGAGGACATGTAGTCGTCCAGTGTGTCCTTGGTCACGCCGGTGAAGGTCCGTTCGGTGACGTCCTCCTTCTCGACGCCCGGGTTGTTGCCGGACAGGTCGGAAAGCATGCCCATCACGAAGGGCAGCTCCACCATCTTTTCGCTCTCGTAGGGATCAGCGTACTGGATCGACACCCGCGGAGGGCGATTGCGCTTGATGTAACCGGAACCTGAATCAGACATAAGAAAAACTCCCTGAAGCTTTGTTGCAGTGCTGCAATCTTGTTGAAAATCAAACCGCCAAGCGGACCTAAAGTCAACGATGTAGATATACCAAAAAACCGTACTTGTACACGACGGGAGGAGTACCTACTCAGTCCTCTTCGCGCGGAATAAGCTCGTCTATGATAGACTGAAAATCCCTGTCGAGATAGCTTCTTGCGCGGCTCAGCAGAGTCGGAATCGGGCTGGAGCGCTCGACCCGGCGGAAGTAGTCCTCGACCGACCGGATCGCGACCGCAGCCTCCCCCGCATTGGTCACGGAGACCTCCGGACCGGGCTCCGGCTCGGGGAACGGAGTGTCGGGATCCTCGTGCATGTCCTCCGTCAACGCCCGAATCCGCGCGATTCCAAGCGAGAATCCGGCCGTCGGACTGAAGCTGACAAGCGCCTCCTCGACATTGTCGGGCAGCAGGGTTTCCAGCGCCTCCAGGAGCGGCTTGCCGATCAGCGACCGGGCCTGCGTCACCAGAAGCAGCGTGGCCGACGACGGCTCGTAGGTTCGGTAATAGGCCTCGCAGGCCTGCAGCAGGCGCTTGGCGTGCAGGTGGCTGACCACCTCGGCGCCACCGCCCTTGGCCGCAGCCGCCGCGGCAGAGAACGCCGGTCCGCCGCCGCCGCTCCCTTCGCTTCCGCCCTCGTCATCATCGCCCCCCTCTGCGACCGGCTCCTCGACCTGCGCGACCGAGGCGAGGTCGGATCGGGAGTTGGTGATCGCCTCGATCATCTCGGTGATGGTCGGCCCGACGCGCGAGAAATCCGGAGAGAACTTCGCCGTGCTGCTCGACTCGCAGGCTGCCTTGATGCGGTTCATCGCGTCGCGCAGTTCGACCAGTGTTTCCAGCGTCTTTTCGACGTGCTTGGCGTTGCCCGCCGAGGACAGCGCGTCGAGGATCGGCGCCTGTTCGATGTCCTCTTCGGACTGCAGCGCCGTCAGCTCGCCGCGCGCCACCTTCAGCCGCCGCAGCGTCGCATCGCCGGTCGGCGTCAGCGGGGTGAAGTAAAGCGGCTGCACCACGCTTGTGTTGTCGTTGAGATCGTTGATCGTGCTGCGCCGGTCCACTGAGTCCGTCGGGTGCACGTCTGCATCGAAGGTTTCCAGAAGCCCCGCGACCCAGGCCGCGGATTCCGTGAACTTGGCCAGGTTGCCGGAGAGGATCGCCCATTGCGCCCGCAGCACCACCAGCCGCAGGTCCTTCGACCGCTCCAGCACCGGGTCGATCAGCTTTATCTCGTCGCGGAAATTGACCGACTTGGGGTCGAACATGTTGTCCGGCGTCATGCTGCCGTCGGGCTTCTCGACGCCGGGCCGGTAATAGAATTCCGGCAATTCGCCCATCCGGTCGAAATAGGCTTCGTCGAACTGCGGGTCACCCTCGGGTTCGAGGTCGGGACCGCAGGGGGCATCCTCCGAAATCGGCTGGAGAAGCTTTTCGAGATCCATTCAGGCGCTCCGTCAGTGGCCCGCGACGATGCGGGCAAATATCATTTTCTGTTGTTGGCCTCCGCGTAGGCCTTTGCAAATGCTTGCAGGAACGCGTCCAGAATTCCGTGTTCCCCGGCTTGCGCCTTCTCGTCCCACCGCTCCACGTAGGTCGGCCACTGTTTGCCCGACCGCTTGCCGCCCAGAAGGTTGGAACCGGTGCTTTCGCAGGCCGCCTCGATCTCTTCGGGGGACAGGCCGCGGAACACCTCGGCCAGCGCAGGCTGCAGCGCGCGGAAGACCGCCTCCTGATGCTGACGGATGTCGCCGAGCGCGTCCTTGAAGCTGTCCGGCCCCATCATGAACCCGTCGCGCGGTGCCACGAACATCAGCTCCAGAGCCTGCTGGCTGTCGGGCATGAACTTCATCGGATTGTTGGCATTGGCCGACAGCATGGTGCGCACGCCGCCGCGCGTGAAATTCTTCACGTCGGCACGCGCCTTGAGCATCATCATCGTCTCTTCGGTCGCGATCCGCACGCACCGGCCCAGCATGTGCATGAGCTGCACGGCGTTTTCCGACTTCACCGCCTTCGGGTCGAGCCCGGCACCTTCGCAGAACGCGCGCAGGGCAGGGCCCACGTCACCGCCGCCGCCCGCCGCAGAGGGCGCGGGCCCCGGAGCGTGCGCCGCCGGTTGCGGAGAGACCGGGCGCGGCTCGGGCCTCGGCTGTGCCGAGGGCGAAGGCTGCGGCGGCATCGGCCGGGGCATGGGGATCTGCGACGGCGACATGGCGCGACGCGGTTCCTCCGGCGGATGCTCGGGCGGGCGGTATTCGGGGCTGAAATCCTCGTGCTGCGGCATCTGCCGCGCCTGCGGCGGGTTGGCCGGGGCCGAGGGCGGCGGCGTCTCCTGCCCAAGGCTGGGCTGGTAGGCGGGTGTATGCGGATCCTGGGGGGCGTCCTGCCCCAGCGACGGCGTGTAGGGCGGCACGTCGCCCGGGGGCGGTGCCTGGCGCTCCGGCGGGCGGGCAGGTTCCTGCGGCGCATCCCGGCCCAGCGTCGGCACATAGGCCGGCTGCGGCTCGGACGGGTGCTGCGGCGGTGCGGGCTGTTGCGGCGGCCCCCATCCCGAAGGCGTCTGCAGCGACCCCTGACTGTGTGACACCGAAGGCGCGCTGCCCGGCGCGGGCGTGTTGTGCATCGGAAGCTGGAGCGAGGTTTCGGTCTTCAGCCCGGCGCTGGCGCTCGGGCGCTGCACCTGGATGAAACCGTCGTTCAGCGCATCGAGCCCGGCACCGCGACCACCCGAGACCGGCTGCATGTTCGAAGGATTTGGCGACCCGAAGGCGCCCCACGGATCGTCGTCCGGATCGGGCGCGGCGGCACCGGCGGCCTGCTGTACCTCAACCCCTACGATGTAGTGGCCGACGATCAGCCGCTCTCCGCCGCGCAGGGCCAGCTTGCCCTCCAGCCGGTGTCGCTGACCGTCCACGAAGGTGCCGTTCATCGACACGTCGGTCAGGTAATACGTCCCGCCCTCGAACGTGATGTCGAAGTGGTGGCCGGAGATCATCTTGGACGGATCGGGCAGCGACCAGTCCATGGAGGCGCGCCGTCCGACGCTCGCACCATGGCCGTCGAGACGGAGAGACGTCGGCCCACCGTTCTCGAGCTGATCGAAGTTTTCGATTCGCAATACAAGTGTCATCGCACTCAATTAACCAGTTGTCCGCAGCCTAAGCCAGTGGCCACACGATCAAAATTTCAGAATGGACGGAACAGCGCCGAGGCCTGGTCAATGAACCTCGCCAGCCGCACGGGGCGCTGCTGAAGCTCTGCACGGGCGAGACAGGACAACACGGCAGAGTTGATTGCACGTGGTGCACGATGGGCCGGAACAGCGGCGCTGTCGTTTGGCGCGATGGGTCCGCCCGACCAGCCCACGGCCAGGCCGAGGAAGACCGCCGGGCTGCGCACCGGGGCATAAAGCGACCGGCTCATCACCCGGTATCGGTTCTCGTTGTCGGAGTAGCTGCACCAGTTGGCCACATGCTCCATCAGTTCGCGGTCGGCGGCGGTCATGTCGTCGCTGGCGATCCGCAGGCATTCGTAGGCCCACCAGATCGCCATCGCAGGAACCGCTGCGAAGGCAGCGAAGGTCACCGCCTCTTCGGGCGTCGTGGACCCGGCGAGACGGTTGAGATACTCAAGGTTCTCTTCGTCGTCCCGCGGGCGATGCTGGGTCATCTGCTTGACCTGAGGCATCTCGGAATAGAGTTCGAAAGGGGTCTCGTACCGCAGCGCCGACATGGGCGGCTGGGTCTTGTCCTGGTCTTCCGTGATGTCCTGCACGTCGTTTGCCATGTTTCGACTGTTTCCCGTCGCGCCGTGCCGGTCAAGTAGGGTTTCACCGACCATGCGCATTATCCCCCATGTTGTGTGGCTGCCCGGCCCGGTCACCCAACATGCTGCACCGCAGCCCCTGCTCTGGAGCTCCGATAAGCGGAATTATGTCAAGCAGCCAGCGTCGCGGGTTTGCCGCCGAGTTCAAGGATGCGGTCGGCGAGCCGCTCGGCCTCGGCGCGCGCATGGGTCACGAACAGCGTGGCGGGCCGGGTCTGGGCGATCAGCGCCTCCGTCAGGGCCATCATCTGGTCGGCCATCTCCGGGTCGAGCGAGACGAAGGGTTCGTCCATGATCAGAAGCTCGGGCCGGCCGGCGAAGGCCCGCGCAAGCGACAGCCGCCTCTGCATGCCCAGCGACAGCTCGCCCGGAAAGGCCGCGCCACGCCCGGCCAGCCCGACCCGGTCCAGCGCCGCCTCGGCCCCGGCGCGGTCGAGGTCGGTATGGGTCAGGAGCAGGTTGTCGACGGCAGAGCGCCACGGCAGCAGCGTCGGTTCCTGGAAGACGATGGCCATGTTCTCGGGCCGCTGCACGGTACCCTCGAACCGGGTGTCGATGCCCGACAGGATGCGAAGGATCGTCGACTTGCCGATACCCGAGGGCCCGACCAGCGCGACCGTCTCGCCCGGCTGGATGTCGAAGCGCACGGGGCCAAGCACCTGTGTGTTGCCGAAGTGCTTGGACTGGATGTCGATCCGGATCACGTGCCCCTCCACCGGCGCACGCGCCGTTCCCAGGGTTGCAGGACCAGCCATTCCACCGCCAGCATCACGGCGATGAAGGAGAAGGCGTAGACCAGCACCATCCGCACGTCGAACAACTGGAAATACAGGTGGATCTGGAAACCGACGCCGGACGACCGTCCGAGGAATTCGACCACCAGAACGATCTTCCAGATCACCGCGATACCGGACCGCGCGGCGGCGGTCAGGAAGGGCGCAAGCTGCGGCAGGGTCACGTGTCTCAGCCGCGCCCACGCCGACATGCGGTAGACCTTCGCCATGGCGTCGATCTGCGGATCGAGTGCGCGGGCGCCCTCGCGGATCACGGTGGCGACGTTGGGAATCTTGTTCAGCGTGACGGCCAGGATCGCCGCCGTCTCGTTCAGCCCGATCCACAGGTAGCACAGCACGATCAGCACAAGCGCGGGCAGGTTGAGGAAGATCACCAGCCACGGGTCGAGCCAGTGGTTGACCGCCGGATACCGTCCCATGACCAGACCCAGCGCCGTGCCCACGGCCATCGCCAGGGTAAACGCCCAGATCACCCGGATCAGCGTCGACCCGAGGTGGTACGGCAGTTCGCCCGACACCGTTTCCCGCCAGAACGGCTGCAGCAGCGACCACGGCTGCGGCAGGACGGTCGCGTCCGCGGTCAGCCACGCCGCAACCACCCATAACAGCAACAGCCCGAAGAGAGACAGGGCCGTCACGCCCGCTGAGGTGTCCTTCATCGGGCTGACTGCCTCATTTCAGATCGGCAAAGAGCCCTGCGGGCACTTCGGTGGCCTGACCGACCAGTTCCTCGCCGCCCAGCTCGTTCATCAGGGCCAGCATCTTGTTCGCGCCCTCGATGTCGATCGGGCCGCGCGCAGGGATGCCCGCGATCCAGTCGGCCTTGAGCTGCTCGAACTCTGCGTCGTCGCTGGCGTTCATGTCAGGGCGGATCGCTTCCCACGCTTCGTCGCTGGTGGTCAGCAGGTCCTTGGCGTCGCGGCTGGCGTCGTAAAGCGCCTGTGCAAGCCCCGGATTTTCCTCAAGGAAGCTCTCCTTGAAATAGTAGCCCAGAAGCGGCGTGTCGGTGTTCAGCCCCAGTGCCTGGCCCGCCGTCTCGACCGAGATCACCTCTTCCATGCCGGCGGCCTTCATCTTGGCGAGGAAGTGCCAGAAGTTGATGGCGCCCTGCGTCTCGCCGCCAAGCGCGGATTTGAAGATCAGCGGGGGTGCGCCGAAGACCTGCTCCGTCTCGGCCTTCAGGTCCATGTCGTATTCCTGCTGCGCGTAGGCACGCAGGATCAGCCACGACTTGTCGAGCGGCCCGCCAGCGATGCCGATCTTGCCGCCGGCCAGATCCTTCAGGCTTTCGATCCCGGCGTCGGGTTTGGCTACAAGGCCGCCGACCGCCTTCGAGTACGGCACGAACACGTAATCCTTGCCCTCGGCGCGCTGCCGGGCGACCCAGATCCAGTCCGCAACCGCGATGTCGGCCTCGTCCCCTTCCACCGCGACACGGGTCGCGCCGTTGTCGGCGTAGGGCTTCATTTCAAGGTTGAACCCGTGCTTCTCGTCGAAGCCCTGGTCGATGATGGTCTGCAGCTCCCAGTTCACCGTACCGATCTTGAGCGTGGCGGCACGGATGGTCGGCAGGTCCTGCGCAAAGGCCGGCATCGCCACGGCCAAAGCGGCCAGCGCGACAGAGCCTGCGCGTGTCAGAATGTCGAACATGTCTTCCTCCCCTTGAGACAAGGGGGAGGCTGTCGGGCCTCCCCACTCGTATTCTATGTCACGGGTGGCAGTCTTCACCCGGTTCTTTGGTCGCAGGCGCGCCTATTCCGCGCGGCGGCCGACCTCGTTCAGATCGGCGTCCAGCTCGATATCGAACTGGTTGCCACCCTTGCAGATGACGTCGTCCAGCTCGTAGCCGCCGTCGTCCTCCATCTCGATGTCGTCGGGCGCCATCTGGCACTCCATGTCGGTCAGCATCGACATGATGGCGTCGACGGTCTCCTGGGGGATACCGCCTTCATGGCTTTCGGCGAACACGGGCGTGGCCAGGGCAAGGGCGGCGCAGGCAAAGATGATACGTTTCATGGATGGTTACCTCACTGGATGGAAATCTTGATCTGCTGGGTTTCGCCGGTGGAGCCGGGGATCCTCAGCACGTGCGTACCGGGCTTGATCGCGATGAAGGACATCTCGACCACGCCCGCCTTGTCGAACTCGATCGAGTCGATGGCCATGGGCCGGACCTCGATCTTATTGATGACGATCTCGTTCATCCAGATCGCCCGGAAGAAGGACGCGCCCTCCACCGCAAGTTCTGCCGACCCGTCCGCCTCGATCACCAGCGTGTAGTAGGCGCCGGATTGCAGCACCACGTCCTCGCCGAGCGGCTTGCCGGAGGCCAGCGTGATATTGATGTCCTCGCCGCGGTTGCAGGCGGCCAGCAGCCCGGCAAAGCCCATGTCGTCGCATAGCGGCGCGGCCATGGCGGGCGCAGCCAGTGTGGCGGCCACGAAAGCGGCGGTCAGGCGTCGGATCATTTGGTCTCTCTCCCTTGTCGTGTTTGCACCGGCGAAGGACCGGCCTATTCGATCACCACCACGCCCCAGGGCTGCTGCCCGACCTGGACGGACTTGATGGCCTTTTCCTCGGCCACGTCGATCACGGTGATATCGTTGGAATTGCCGTTGGTGGTCAGCAGGTACTTTTCGTCGGGCGTGAAGGCGAGCTGCCATACCCGCTGGCCGGTCATGATGTAGTCGATCACCTCGAGGGTCTCGCCGTCGATCACCGCCACCCGGTTGGCGGGGCCAAGCGCCACGAAGATGCGGCTGCCGTCGCTCGTGACCTTGACCCCAACGGGCTGCAACCATTCCGGCAGGACGCCCGGCACTTCGAAACCGATCTTCTTGATCAGGTCGGGGGTGCCGTCCTCCGCGATGTCCATGACGGAGACGGTGCCGCCGATCTCGGACGACACGAACAGCCGCTTGCCATCGTCGGTGTACTGCGCGTAGCGCGGGCGCTGATCGACCAGCACGTTGTGCTTGATCTTGTAGTCGTCGGTGGAAATGAAATGCGCCATGTTGGTGGTCTCGGACGTGTTGACCACCCACTTGGCATCCGGGCTCATGCCCATGCCCTCGGGTTCGACACCCACCGGCACCTCCGCGATGATGGTGTGCGTCTCCGTATCCGTCACGGTCACGAGGTTGTCGTCCTCGTTCGCGATATACAGCCGCTTGCCCGACGGCTCGATGATGAAGAGTTCGGGGTCGGGGCCGGAGGGCAGGCTTTCCAGTTCCTCGTAGGTCTCCGTGTCGAACACCCGGACGAGGTTGTCGTCGGAGGCGCAGACATAAAGCTTCGTCCCGTCCGGCGACACGGTGATGCCGCGCGGACGGTTGCCGCCCGGAAACTCGGTCAGGACTTCCCAGGTGTCTGTATCGACCACGGTGATGGTGTTGCCCCTCTCGTTGGAGACGAAGGCCTTCCCGGCCACCGCAGGTGCGGCGGAGAGGGCAATCAGGGCGGTGGCGAGCATGAGGCGTTTCATGGCGGACTCCGTCAGTTGAAGGCGGTGCATTGGGATTCGGGCCGGTCCAGACCCAGCGTGTCGAGGCTGGACACCTGGTGGAGGAAACCGTCCTGGGGGCTGACGCTCACCGTGATCATGCCGTCGTACAGCAGGATCGGCTGGCGCAGCTGGCCGTTCCAGTTGCGGAAGGTCACCTTCTGCCCCTTGAACGCCGCCAGTTCGAACTTGTCCGACAGCACGTAGGCCTTGATCTCCATCGGGTCGGCGGTGCTGGCGCGGGTCACGGCCTCGCCGATCACGCGCAGGGCGAGCCAGACGTTGTAATCCTCCGGCTGGACGTATCGGCGGGTCAGTTCCTCGAACCGGGTGTGGTACTGGGTCGCGCCCCATGCCTCATGCGCGCCGTGGAAGGTGACCGGGCGCAGGCCGCCGGACCCCATCACCGGGCGCGGATCCCAAAGGTTGTAGGACAGGTAGCGCGCGAAATAGTCGGTGGCGTCCGCGGCGATCACCACGTCGTGGCGCGATGCCCCCTGCGTATCGAGCGGCAACTGACGCTGCACCAGCGCGTGGCCCGTGTCGGTGCGCCGCGCACCGCCGGTGTCCTCGATGGTGCGCTCTTCGACGATGCGGGCGCCGAACTTGTTGGCCGAACGGCGGTAGGATTCAGCCAGCGACAGGTCCGCCGGGTTCGAACCGGAGATCAGGAACCAGCGGTCCCACTTTTTCCATATGGCGAACTGCGCGACGGCGTCGGTGGTCATCTGGTCGGAGGGTGCGATGTGCAGAAGATTCGACCGGCAGGCGCCGTTCCTCAGGACGGTGTCCGGGGCGGTGGCATTCAGGACCAGTGCGCCCTCTTCCCCGGCGCGCCTGGTCAGGCGCAGCAGGTCCTCGCGCTCGGCCATCACGACGATCAGGCGGCGACCGTCGGCCAGGATCGCCTCCAGCGCCGCATCGGCCTCCTCGGGGGGAACGGCCACGGTCGTGGTGTCGTAGGTGTTGCCAAGGAAACTGCCGGTCGTGTTGTTGTCCTCGTCGGCCAGCATCGCCCCCGCGAACCCGAGGTCCGGCGCCTTCAGGTCGTAGCGCGAAATCGGCAGAAGGCGCGGGTAGTCGATGCGCAGCACGGCGGCCCGCACCTCGACGGCCATGGCCCGGCCCGGGGCCGAAACGATCATCAGCGCCGCCAGAAGCAGCGTCAGCAGTCGTGCCATTTGATCCTCCCTTCGCCCGTCTTCGAGGACGGGTCTGTCGGAAAAAGACCCTTTCAAAACGGGGCCTTTTCGCAACCGATACCTTTGGGCGTGTTGCCAGCCAAACCCTAGCCCAGCCACGATGTGTCTCGACTCTTAATTTCTAAGAAGGGGGCCATGCGGCGCTTCGCGATCTTTCTGTGCCTGACTCTGGCCGCGCCCTGCGCAGCCGACGAGAAGATTGCGTTCTTCGGAATCCCCCTCCTCGACGGTTCGCTCCAGACCGCGACGGGCGGCCACGAGGCGGAAGAGGCCCGTATCGAGGCGCTGGAAACCCTCGTCGCCGACCGCTTCCGGGAAGAAGGCTACGACCTCGTCGACATCGCGCCGGTGCAGGAGAAACTCGACCGGGTGGCCAACCCCGCCAAGTGCTACGGCTGCGATGCCCGGATGGCCACGGAACTGGGCGCCGACTTCGCGCTCGTGGGAGAGGTGCAGAAGATCTCCAACCTCATCCTGACGATGAACCTGCAATTGCGCGACGCGGAAAGCGGCGAGACGGTGAAGGGCCGCGTCGTCGACATCCGCGGCAACACTGACGAATCCTGGACGCGCGGCATGCGCTACATCCTGAAGACGGCATTTTTCGAAAGGGAGGAAAAATGAAGAGACGTCATTTCCTGATGACCGCGGCGGCCATGGCCCTCGTGCCCGGCATGGCGCTGGCGCACGGGCCGACCCGCCAGAAGGTCACGCTGACCGCCGAGGTCGCGGCCGAGCCGGCCGAGGTCTGGGCGGCCATCGGTGATTTCCAGGACATGTCCTGGCACCCGGCGGTCGTGTCCTCGACCGGCGAGAACGGCAACGAGATCGACGCCACCCGAGACCTTTACCTGTCGGACCAGGGTGCGGACGGCCCGCTCCTGAAAGAGGTGCTCTACAAGTACGACGCCGACAAGATGACCTATTCCTACCGCATCCGCGAGGACAACGTGGATGTGCTGCCGGTCACCAACTACTCCTCCCACCTGACGGTCAAGCCGCGCGACGGCGGCGGGTCCATCGTGGAATGGCGCGGGGCGTTCTACCGCGGCTACCCGAACAACGATCCGCCGGCAGAGTTGAACGACGAGGCCGCCATCGCGGCGGTCAGCGGCGTATACCAGGCCGGGCTCGATGCCCTGGTCGAGCGGTTCGGTGCGGCGAGCTAGCCTCGCCCTGACCGCGGCCCTCGCCGCTGCGGTGGTCGGAACGGGACCGCTGGCGGCGGGGGATCGCGCCTTCGTCACCTGTCAGAACGGCGACGCGCTGAGCGTCATCGACCTCGGGACGGGCGAGGAAGTCGCGCGCTGGGACGTCCCCGGCAAACCGGCGGGGGTGGCCGTGGCCTCCGATGGTTCGGTCTACACGGTCTCGCCGGACAGCAAGACGGTCCGACACCTGTCGACCGATGGCGCGCTCCTGGCCGAAACCACGCTGGACGGCGGCCCCATCGGCATCGTGCTGGACGAGGCGCGCGAACGGGTCTTCGTCTCCGACTGGTACAACGCCCGGATCTGGGAATTGACAGCCGTCAACCTGTCAACGCTTTCGCAACTTTCGACCGGAGAGGCGCCAGCGGGCCTGTCCCTCTCGCCCGATGGCCGGTTCCTTGCCTCCGCCGACAAGGACGCCAACCAAGTGTCTGTCTTCGACGCGGACACGCTGGAGGTCGCGCATCGGGTCAAGGTCGGCACCCGCCCCTTCGGCCTGCGGTTCGCGCCCGACGGGCGGCTGTTCGTCGGCAATGTGGGCTCGAACGATGTGACCGTGCTCGACCCCGCAAGCGGCGAAATCCTGGCCACGGTGCCGGTGGGCGAACGCCCCTACGGGGTGGCCTTTGCGCAGGGGCGCGCCTTCGTCACCAACCAGTACGCCAACACCGTTTCGGTGATCGCGCTCGACGACCTGTCGACCGTCGCCACGCTCGATGTCGGGGAATACCCGGAAGGCATCGACACAACGCCGGACGCGGCGCATGTGGTCGTCGCCAACTGGTTCGAGAACACGGTCGAAGTGATCGACGCACAGAGCCTCGAAATCGTCGACGCCATCGAGACAGCCGACGGTCCCCGCGCCTTCGGCCGCTTCATCACGGGAGGAACGGAATGAGACATCTGGTTTTCGCCGCGCTGCTCGGCGCCACTGCCCTGCCCGTTTCGGCCGAGGAGGCGTGGGACTCCATCGCGCTGCAACTCTACGGGGACCGCGCCCTGCTGGACGGCGGCGATGTGATCGCGATCGACGCGCCCTACCGGACGCAGAACGACAGCCGGACCCAGATCGCCGCCATGGTGCGCGCCCCCGAAGGCCTGAACATCGGCACGGTGACGCTGGTGCTGGACGAGAACCCCATGCCGGTCTCGGCGGTGTTTGCGCTGGAGACCCCCCTGCCCTCCTTCTTCTTCGACGTGACCATGCGGGTGAACGGCCCGACGCCGCTGCATGTCGTTGCCGAAACCACCGATGGCCGCCTCTGGATGGCCGAAGGTTTCGTGAAGACCTCTGGGCAGGGCGCCTGCGCCGCCCCTCCGGGCACCGACCCGAAGGAAGCGCTGGCCACTCTGGGCGAGATGGAGCTGGAACTGGCTGACCTTCTGCCCGGCGCCGACGCCAAGGGCCGCCTCGAAGCGCTCGCCACCCGGCAGAAGCGGCTCGACGTGGACATCTCGCATCCCTCGCATTCGGGCATGCAGATGGACCAGATCACCCTGCTCTACATCCCGATGCGCTACGTGGAGGACGTGCAGATCGACCTCGACGGCGCAGGCTACGTGGATGTGACCGGCTCGATCTCCCTGTCGGAAAACCCGCGCCTCGGCCTGTCCGTCCCGGGCCGGACCCGTTCCGTCGACGTGACGATGACCGACACGGACGGCACCGTGACCACGGCACACAAGGACATCGCCGGGTTCTGACCCCGTTGCGCGCCTTGAGGGGTGCGCGGTCACCCGTCAGCACAACGGCTGCCAACGCCCCCCCCCGTTGGCGCGACCATCCCTAGGTGGACGGCGTCGGCAGCGGATTTTCCACGATGGTAGCCATGAACGTCTGGCTCTGCTGTGACTGAGAGATCATGGACCCGAAATCCGTCACCTGAAACGCGAATCCGTCGGTCGATGGCGGCCAGGCGCCACCGGAAGAACCGAAGTACCGGTCGGTGTCCCCCACGAGCCGCTCCGGGCATTGGCCGAAACAACTTCCCACCGGTTTCACCGCGAAGGCGAGGTCCGCAAGCTGCTGGTAATCGGACTGCGCGCCGGTCTGCAGCAAAGTCACATGCATGTCGTGCAGGCTGTCGACAAGCGACTTCACGTCAGAGTTGGCGCACTGGCAATAGGGCCCCGGCTGGTACGAGGCCTTCAGCATCTTGTCCTCGCTCATCCAGTGATCCCGGAAATAGTATTCCTTCCGGTGATCGTCTTCCTTCACCGGTTCGACGTCCCCCATCCGCGCAGGCTGGATCTGTCCGATCACCGCGGCAACCCGGTCAGAACAGGACTGAGCATAGGATGTGACGTTCTTTATCTCGGCCGCTTTCTGGGTGTCGTCGGGGGCATAGCGGGCGCGCGCCTGGTACAGAGCGATGCAGGCAGCTGCCAGAAGCATGTAGATCGGCAGCGTCTGCACCGTCTCGTCGTCATCCAGCGAGTACTGCAGCATGGTGTCCATCTGATCCTCCATGGCGGTAAGATGGTTGCTGCCGTCGCCGGTGCTCAACAGGGCCCAGATATCGGCTTCGCTTTCACCGCTGGTGACCGCGTCCTGGTAATCGGTGTTGATGAAGTCGAGACCGGCCTGCAGAACGCCTTGGGCCTCCTCTATGGCGGCTTGGGTCAACTCCTGGTGCAGGATGGTGGTGATCGCGTTTTCCAGTTCGCTCACGACCTTCGCGAGGTTGAGTTTGTCCGGGTGAAAGATCTGGTAGATCTTCTCGCCCATCGCGACCAACTTCAGAATGGTGTTGATCGTCTGATAGACCATCAGAAAAGTGCCCATTCTCTTCTCCCCCCTTGAGTGAATGAATGCCGGTTCAGGCAACCTCCCGTTTATCGGCGGCGCCATGACCCGGCAGATTGACGTTGGGGCAGTTAAATAGCAAACCTTTTTGGGCAGGGAGCGTGGTGGCGGATCAACGGTTTTTGCGTATGAGCTTCAACGCCTTGTTCCAGATGAGCCATCGCTTCCGGTCAAAGTGCAGGTCAGGCCCGTCAAGACAATCAGTCAGCCTCCGGTTCCGGCTTTGGTCGCGGCATAGCCATTGAAGATACGCGGTGCATACTCGCTACAATCCGTTTGTCCGAAATCACACGTGCCCGGAAAAACCCTGCTTCAGGGCTGCGGCTCCTCAGGCTTCACCACTTCCAGCGGGTAATCCATGAAGGACCAGCCGTCCGTGCCTTCGGGCAGCCAGTAAACCTCTTCGTATCCCCATTCGATGGCCCGCTTCGCGGCGTTCCAGCTCATCCAGCAGTCGTCCAGACAGAAGAACACTACCGGGCGGGAAGGATCGTCGCCGGTGGCCTTCTTCAGTCCGCGGCGGAAGTACTCGGCGGTGACGTCGGCAATCGCGCCGTAGCCCACGTTGGGCAGCCAGATCGCACCGGGGATCGTGTCGCGGGGCTTGTCGCGCCAGATCGTGCCTTTGGGCAGGTTCGGAGGACGGGGAGCCTGCGGCAGAACGTCGATGAAGGCGGCTTCGCCGGCTTCCCAGATCCGGTGCGCCTCTTCCGGGTCGATCACCGTGCCGCCGGTCAGCGTATCGGGCACGGGCGCGCGGAACTCTTCCATGCGATATACGTCGGGCTCCGGCACCCCCTCGGCGCAGAGCGGCGCGGCGAGGCCTGACAGGATCAGGACCAGCGCCGCGACGGGTTTCATTGCGTGACGTCCAGAACCGCGTCGCCCATGTCGTTGACCATCGGCACGCCCGCCTCGGCCAAGACCGCGTTGATCTCGTCCTGGTGGCGGCGGATCAGGGAATTCAGCTCGCGCTGCCAGACCTTCTCGCCCTGCCGGACGCCCATCGTGATGCGGTAGTACATCTTGGGCGGCAGCGTTTCTTGGATCAGCGGAATGACCTTCAGGTCCGGGTGGTCGGACTTCACCAGCGGACCGCCGATCGGACCCCAGAGGATCGCCGCGTCGATGGTGCCTGCGTCGAGGTCATTCAGCATGTTCTCCGCCGGGCTCTCATACCGGCGATCGACCACCAAGGCGTAGGGTTTCGCCTTTCCGATGAGGCCGTTGCGGGCCATGTGATCGGCCGGGGGCGAGCCTGCGATGACGCCGATCCGCTTGCCCTTCAACGCCTCGTCGGAAAGCGTGGTCACGTTGGCCAGATCGCTCTCCTTCGGCACGATCAGCGTGAAGACGGAGGTAAGGTAGTGGTTGGTGTTCAGGACCAGCTCGTGCCCCTGGGCGTAGCCCATGATGACGTCGCACTTCTTGGCCTTCAGCGTGTTGCGCACGAAGCCCGTCGCCATCGGATACCAGGTGTAGGTGACGGGCAGGTCCAGCTTCTCGCCGATCAGGTCGGCCAGCTTGTTCTCGTACCCGCTCTCGTCCTTGCCGGACATGGGCAGGTTGGCCGGGTCGGCGCAGACGCGCAGGCTCGACGTGGACACGAGGTCCGAAGTCTGCGCCTCGCCGCGCGCGGCCCAGCCGAGAAGGCCGGACAGCGCAAGCGTGAGGCACAGGGTCAGCTTAGCCCATGCATGCATCTTCCTGCTCTCTGATGAGGTCGGATTTTGCTTCCTTCTTCGGCGGGCGGCCGCGCGGCACAGCGTCCATGCCGCGGGCGGCAAGATAGACGTAGATGTCGTTGAGGTAGCACATCACGTTCTGGTTGTCGCCGAAGTGGGGCATGACGGAGTTGCCGTTCTGCCGCCCGTTCACGACGACGTCGTAGAAGTCGTAATAGCCCATGTGCACGGCAGAGTTCTTGATCTTCGGTGCGTAGGAGGACCCTTCGCCGTCCGGGCCGTGGCAGACGTGGCATTCGGAGTGATAGCGGCGGAAACCGGAGAAGGTCAGCCAGTCGACGGTGCCGTCCTCGGCCACGTTGTAGGTCGGGATGTCCTCTTCGTTGTAGTAGATGCCGCCGTCCTCGTAGGACACGGTAAACTCTCCTTCGTGGTCTGCGGGCTTCACCGGCTGGTCGCTCCAGCTCTGTGCGGCCGCCACGGTGGGAAGCAGCGCCGAGGCGGCCACTGCTGCAAGAATTCGGGATGCGTGGCGCATCATGTGGGTTCACCTTTCGGCTGTAACTGGGAAGGAGGGGCCGGCACGCGGCCTAGGCGTGCCGGCCCCCTTTTACGGACTGGTCAGATCAGTCGGGCAGTGCGAACACCGTCAGCTGACCACCCAGAGCGGTGTAGTCGCTGAGGGCCGCGTAGCCGCCCACGGCGCCGAGACCGTCGTTCGGGTTGGTCAGACCGGCCGCGAGGCCGATGCCGGCCCAGCCGCCGATGCCGGACAGGATGCCGATGTACTGCTTGCCGGCCTGCTCGTAGGTCATCACGTTGCCGATGATGCCCGAGGGGGTCTTGAAGCGGTAGAGTTCGTCACCCGTCTCGGAGTCGACAGCCTTCAGGTAGCCTTCGAGCGTGCCGTAGAACACCACGTCACCCGCGGTTGCCAGGGCGCCCGACCACACGGAGAACTGCTCCGGCAGCGACCACTTGATCTCGCCGTTGATGTTGTCCCATGCGATGAAGTTACCCATGCCGCCATGGCTGTCCGGTGCCGGGTACATCGACAGGGTCGCGCCGACGTAGGGCTGACCTGCGGTGTAGGACACGCGGAACGGTTCGTAGTCCATGCAGACGTGGTTGGTCGGAACGTAGAACAGCTCGGTCTTCGGGCTGTAGGCCGCAGGCTGCTGGTCCTTGGAGCCAAGCGCCGCCGGGCAGATGCCGGTGGAGTTGACGTCTTCGCCGTTCTGCTCGGTGGAGTACTGCGCCACCACGGCCGGACGGCCATAGGTGTCGGATGCCGGGTCCATGTCGACGCCGGTGGTCCAGTTCACCGCCGGGTCGTACTTCTCGGCCACCAGCAGTTCGCCGGTCACGCGGTCCAGGGTGTAGCCCAGGCCGTTCCGGTCGAAGTGGGTCAGCAGCTTGCGCTCTTCGCCGTCGATCTCCTGCTCGGTCAGGATCATCTCGTTGATGCCGTCGAAGTCCCACTCGTCATGCGGGGTCATCTGGTAAACCCACTTGGCCATGCCGGTGTCGATGTCGCGGGCCATGATGGTCATGGACCAGCGGTTGTCGCCGGGACGCTGCGCCGGGTTCCACGTCGACGGGTTACCTGTGCCGTAGTAGACGAGGTTCTCTTCCAGATCGACCGAGTACCAGCCCCAGGTGGTGCCGCCGCCGATCATCCACTGATCGCCTTCCCAGGTGTTGGTGCCGGAGTTCTCGCCGACAGGCTCGCCCAGGTGCGTGGTGTTCTCCGGATCCATCAGGATGTCTTCGTCCGGACCCATGGAGTAGGCGCGCCATTCCTGCTCGCCGGTTTCCATGTTGTAGGCCGTGACCGAACCGCGGACGCCGAATTCGCCGCCGGAGATACCGACGATGACCTTGTCCTTGACCGGAAGCACGGTGGCGGTGTTGGTCTCACCGATGGACGGGTCGCCGTTCTGCACTTCCCAGACCACTTCGCCGGTCATCGCATCGAGCGCGACCACCTTGGTGTCGGCCTGGTGCAGGAAGACCTTGCCGTCGGCATAGGCCACACCGCGGTTCACGGTGTCACAGCACATCACCGGGATGACTTCCGGATCCTGCTTCGGCTCGTACTTCCAGATGATCTTGCCTTCCTGCGTCAGATCGAGCGCGTAGACAATGTTCGGGAACGGCGTGTGGACGTACATCACGTCGCCGATCACAAGCGGCGAACCCTCGTGGCCGCGCAGAACGCCGGTCGAGAAGGTCCACGCAACCTGCAGGTCGCCGACGTTGTCCTTGTTGATCTGGTCCAGTTCGGAATAGCGCTGGTTCTTGTAGTCGCCGGTCTGGATCGCCCACTGAGCTGGGTTGTCCATCTGCTCCACGAGATCGCTGTTTGCCATCGCCGTCGTGGCGCAGCAAAGGGCGATGCCCGATGTGAGTAGTTTTAACGATTTCATTGTCTTCCTCCCGATGTGGCGTATTTCGCCGTTTTCTGGCTGGGCCCCTGGAGCCCTGCCGGTTGACACCGCGCCGCCGGTTCTCTCCCACCCGGCGGCACGGCGAATTCCCTTATTCGCCCATTTCGTGGGTCTTGAGGAACGCGATCACGTCTGCGCGCTCTTCTTCCTTGCGCAGGCCGGCAAAGGCCATCTTGGTGCCCTTGGCATAGTCGCGCGGCTTCTCGAGGAAGGCGGCGAGTTCTTCGGCCGTCCACGTCTTGCCTTCCGCGCCCATCTCCTTGAGGACGTCGGAGTATTCGAACCCTTCGACGGATGCGATCTCGCGGTCGACGACGCCGTTCAGCACCGGGCCGACCTTGTTCTCTGCGCCTTCACCCACGGCGTGGCAGGCCTGGCACTTGCGGAACACCCGCTCGCCCTTCTCGGCGTCGCCTTCCATGCCGCCATGGCTTTCGGCCGCGGCGAGGACGGGCAGCAGGGTCAGAATCGATGCGCCGATGATGTGTTTGATCATGTTCTTTCCTTGGTCAACTGGGTTGCTCTAGTGGAGCCGCTCTGCGTGCCAGGCGACGTGGTCTCCGGCGAATGAGTTAACGAAGAAGTACGAATGGTCGTATCCCTTCTGCATCCGGAAGGTCCCTGGTTGGCGGCGACGGGTCATCATACCCGCCAGGGCATCGGGTTTGAGCAGTTCGAGAAACTGATCGGCCCCCCCCTGATCCACCAAGATATCTCCTTTCCAGCCCTTGTCCTCTAGTAACAAAGTCGCATCGTGGTCCGACCACGCCGCCTCGTCATCGCCCAGGTAGGCGGACAGTTGCTTGCGGCCCCAGTCGCTTTGCGTCGGGTTGGCGATCGGAGCGAAGGCGGACAGGCTTTCGAACAGGTCCGGGTTGCGCATCGCGATGGTCAGCGCGCCGTGCCCGCCCATCGAATGGCCGGTGATCCCGTGCCGGTCGAGCACCGGGAACCCCTTGGTCACGATGTCCCGCAGTTCGTTCACGACGTAGTCGTACATGCGGAAATGCGGTTTCCACGGGCTGCGCGTCGCATTCACGTAAAAACCCGCACCCTGCCCCAGGTCGTAGGCGTCGTCGTCCGCCACACCATCGCCGCGCGGCGAGGTGTCGGGAAAGACCACCGCAAGCCCGTGGCGCGCGGCATGTTCCTGGAGACCGCCCTTGGTCATGGCGTTCTCATGCGTGCAGGTCAGGCCGGACAGATACCACAGCACCGGCACCGGGGACTCCTCTGCCTGCGGCGGCAGGTAGACCGCAAAGGTCATCTCGCATCCGCAGGTGTTGGAGTCGTGCTTGTAGACGCCCTGCACGCCTCCGAAGCAGCGATTCTCGGAGATGGTTTCCATGACGCCTCAGAACTCCACGACTGCGCGGATGGACTTGCCCTCGTGCATCAGTTCGAACCCGTGGTTGATCTCTTCCAGCTTCAACTTGTGGGTGATCATCGGGTCGATCTCGATCTTGCCCTGCATGTACCAGTCGACGATCTTCGGAACGTCCGTGCGCCCCTTGGCGCCGCCGAAGGCCGTGCCGCGCCAGACGCGCCCGGTGACAAGCTGGAACGGACGGGTCGAGATCTCGGCCCCGGCGGGTGCCACGCCGATTATGATCGACTCGCCCCAGCCCTTGTGCGCGCATTCCAGCGCCTGCCGCATGACCTTCACGTTGCCCGTGGCATCAAAGGTGTAATCGGCACCGCCCTTGGTCAGTTCCACCAGATGCGCGACCACGTCGCCGTCGATTTTCGACGGGTTCACGAAGTCTGTCATGCCGAAGTGGCGGCCCATCTCTTCCTTGTCGTCGTTCAGGTCGACGCCGACGATCTGGTCCGCTCCGGCAAGGCGCAGGCCCTGGATGACGTTCAGGCCGATGCCGCCAAGGCCGAACACAACAGCGCGGCTGCCGATTTCAACCTTCGCGGTATTGATGACGGCACCGATGCCAGTCGTGACGCCGCAACCGATGTAGCAGACTTTATCGAACGGCGCGTTCTTGTCGATCTTCGCCAGCGCGATTTCCGGCACAACGGTGTGGTTCGCGAAGGTCGAGCAGCCCATGTAATGGTGAATCGGCGTGCCATCGAGCATCTTGAATCGGGTGGTCCCGTCCGGCAGCAGACCCTGACCCTGCGTCGCCCGGATGGACTGGCAGAGGTTGGTCTTCGGATGCAGGCAGTATTCGCATTCCCGGCATTCGGGGGTGTAGAGCGGGATCACGTGATCGCCGACCTCAAGGCTGGTCACACCCTCGCCGACTTCGATCACGACACCCGCGCCCTCGTGGCCGAGGATGGCCGGGAAGATGCCTTCCGGATCGTCGCCCGAGCGGGTGAATTCGTCGGTATGACAAAGGCCTGTGGCCTTGATCTCGACAAGAACCTCACCCTTTTTCGGGCCGTCCAGTTCCACTTCCATGATCTCGAGGGGTTTGCCGGCCGCAACGGCCACGGCAGCGCGTGTTCTCATGTCTGTCTTCCTCCCTGGCCCGGGCGTCAATGCACCCCGGCTGTTTGATCCGAGTATGGTGGGCTGCGGCATACCGACACAATGCAGACCATCGGATGCATTCGGTCGGCATGGACAGCCGGGGGTGGGCTTTGGCATCCTTGCGCATCAAGGGAGGACTTCCACCATGCTGACACGCAAGGCGCTTGCTGCGCTGGCCTTATGTGCCGCCACACCGCTTTCCGCCGCCGACTACTCCGACCCGACCTGGCCCTGCATTCAACGCAAGGTAGAGCGGCTTTCGGAAGGTCTGATGTGGCCGCACCCGATTCCCGAAACCATGCCCGAGGATCCCGCCCTCCGGCGGGAGATCGAGCAACTCGCCGCAAAGCTCGCCATCCGGCGTCTCGAGGTCTCCGAGCTTCAGGCGGACGTGACGGCCTTTGCCGAACGCAACGGCGGCGATCCGGCGCTTCTGGGGCTGGTCTTCGAAGAAACCTTCTCCAGCCTGAGCGGCCGCCGGTCCCGGATCATCGACGGCATCGGGAAATTCTCGCTCAGCCAGATTTCACTGTCCGAGCGGATCGAGGCCGCCCGTCAGGACATGGAGGCGGAGATGGCGCTGGAGGACCCGGATTTCGACAAGGTCGACGCGCTGGAGGAACAGCTCGACTGGGACCAGACGATCTACACCGACCGCCAGCAGTCCATCACCTACCTCTGCGAGACACCCGTGCTGCTGGAAAAGCGGCTCTACGCGATCTCGCAACTTTTGCAGGGCGTGGTCTCGGGCTGATCACTCCCATTCCAGTTCGGTGAAGGCGACAGTGGCGTTGCGGGGATTGTAGGCGTCGAACAGCGCCCAAGCGTCACCCTCGCTTTCTGCGATGTGCTTGACCGCCTCGCCGAGCCGTTCGCCCGCGTCGATGGCGGCGCGGGTGTCGCGCGCCAGCGTGTCGAGGTAGCGCTTCAGCGCCGTGCCACCTTCGGGCCATGGCAGCAAAGCGTCGCCATGGCCGGGCACCACATGAGTCCCCTGCCCTTCCAGTTCGGCCAGCGCCGCTTGCCAGCCGCGCAGGCTGCCGTCGAGCGCGGGCGTGTGCCGGTGGAACAGGAGATCTCCGGCCAAGAGCGTCCCGGTCGCCGCGTCGAAGACGGTCAGGTCCACGGTCGTGTGCGCGGCGGGCCAGGCGTCCAGACGCAGGACACGCCCGCCGAGGTCGATCTCTGCCGTGTCGGTGACCGTCTCGGTCACCTCCGGCGGTTCGGTCCCGAGCATCCGCTGCGCACCCACCAGCCGGTCGAGGCTGTCGAGGTAGTTCTCCTCCCGGTCCGCCAAGGCGCGCGGCAGCCCTTCGTGGCCGACGACCTCTGCCCCGGCCTCCGCAAGGACACTTGCGCCGAAGACATGGTCCGGGTGCACATGGGTCAGGATGACGTGGCTCACCGGCAGGTCGGTCCTTGCCCGAATCGCCCGCCAGAGCGATTCGCCGATCCAGCGCGCCGACCCGCTGTCGATCACCGCGACACTGTCCTCGCCGATCACGATCGCGAGATTGGAGACATCCCCGCCGTTCTCGGCGTCCGGCTCCTCGATCAGCCCCTCGTGCACCCAGAGACCCGGGGCCACCTCTGCGAGGTCCAGCACGGGCCCGGCGGACACACACCTTGGGTCCCCCTCGACCGAACCGCGTGAAAACGCCGGTACCTCAGGCGGTTGCGCCGCGATCCTTGCCGCGCACTCCGCCTGTGTGCCGCCTTCGTACCCCGGCAACAGCACATCGCGGCAGGTGTCGCCCCCCGCCGCCAGACACAGCATGACAACCGCTTCGAACATCTCCCATCCTCCCCCTGCCAGCCTGCCACAGCCGTGCGGCCAGACCACACAGACTTAATGCCCGCTATCGCGATGGCGGTCCGCGTGGCACGCTTCGCGACACACCATGCAAAAGGAGGAGGCATGGCCCACACTTTGAGACTGGCCACCGCGCTGGCCCTGTTGATGACCGTCCCCGCCGTGGCCGAGACGGTCGAGAACCCGCTTGTCCCGAGCGAGACGTGGGAAGACCTGCGGTTCGACGTGATCGGCGACACCGTCATTTCCGACGCCGAAAGCCCGCTCTCCATCGACGCCCCCTACCGCGCGCATGACGCTGCGACGGTGCCCATCGTCCTGACGCAGACAAACCTCTCCGCCCAGATCGACAAGGCCACCGTGGTGATCGACGAGAACCCGGCCCCGGTCGCGGCGGAACTGACCTTCGGCCCCGCCATGGTGCCCGTCGATTTCGAGCTGCGTGTGCGGGTGAACCAGTATTCCAACGTCCGCGTGCTGACGGAGACGCCGGACGGCACCTTCATGTCGGGCCGGTTCGTGAAGGCCTCCGGCGGCTGTTCCGCCCCCGCCTCCCGCGATCCCTCCGAGATGATGGCCACGCTCGGCCAGATGAAGCTGCGCCTTTTCGGCGAGCCTGAGATCTCCACCGCCCGGCGCGAGGCGCAGATCATGCTGCGCCACCCGAACTACTCCGGCCTGCAGCGCAACCAGGTGACGCAGCTTTTCATCCCGGCTCACTTCATCGACCACATGGAGGTCTGGCAGGGCGACGAGATGCTGTTCACCATGGACGGCGGCATCTCGATCTCCGAAAACCCGGCGTTCCGGTTCTCCTACACCGACAACGGCGCACCCGCGCTGACGGTGAAGGCCACCGACACCGAGGGCAACGTCTTTGAGCAAAGCCTGTCCAAGGACGCGCAGGGGTAACGGATCAGAAGCAGACGACCTCGGCCTCGGCCTGCGCGCGGCGCAGGTCGGTAACGAGGTTCTGCGCGGCCACCGCACTGTTGAACACGGCCATGCGCTCCCCCCCGGCGCGGCGCATAGAAAGCACCGTTTCGGCCTGCAGGTATTTCTCGTAGGGCAGGATGGAGGCGATCTCGTCGATCGAGCAGGAGCATTGTTCGAGCGTCAGCCGCGACCGGCCGTTCGTCGCCATGCAGGCAAAGACGTAGTCCGCCCGCGCGGCGGTGGGATAGTCGTTGTACCGCTGCGCGATGTCCTGCGCCTGCACGCCGCCCGGCATCAGGGACAGGGCCGCCGCACAGAGAGCCGCGCCCAGCAGCGACCCGCGCAAGCCCCGAAATCCTGGCAATCTTCGAAGCAAATCGCGTCCGCGGACACCGGACCTTAAGACCTCGCCCCGGATGATAGGGGCGGGAGGACGGGGGAGTAACCGTTTCTTTGCGACTATCTGCGCGGCGGAATCTGCCCCCGCGCGGCTGCACCGGTCTTCAAGATGCGGATGGGTCATTCCGCGCCCTCCGCCTCCAGGCTTTCGAAGTCGATCTCCGAGCGGTAGACCGGCGCGCCTTCTTCGCCCGGCACCTCCGCGACAAAGCTCATGTACCAGCCCGGCACATCTTCGGACATGGTGACGGCCAGCGCCAGTTCGCCAAAGCCCTGCATGCGGTCACTGTTGGGATCGCCTTCGAACGGGTGCAGCACCACGGTCTTGGTCGGTACGGTTCGGCCATCCAGCGTGGCTTCGCCCTCGACCACTTCGCTCGGACGGATCAGTGCCTCCTTCACGCGGTTGCGGATGTAGAACGGGCTGCCGCCCGCCGCCTCCGCCATGTCCCGAACCACGGATTCGTAGAAGAACATGATCATCGGGTTGCCCACGCTGGCCGGGAACTTGCCCAGACCCCGGTGCTTGCCGTTCTGGAGGAACTCCAGCTCCGCCATCATCGCCTGCTGCTCCTCGAAGGACAGGCGTATCGTGCCGGTGTCGCGCACCGCCGATTCCGGTTTCAGCGCGTTCACCACCTCGCGCGTGTAGCTCAGCGCCTTGTCCTTGCCCACCGGGTCGAGCGTGCCCGAGCGGAACAGCAGGTCGTAGGTCTCCTGACCGTCCAAAGTCTCTGCGGCGGCCGGTCCGGCCAGCCCGAGACAGAGCGCGGCGAATAGCATCGTCTTGCGCATGTTGAAATCCTCCCTCACCCGAGACTAGCCGCAGGCCCGGTCCTGTCATTGCCGACTTTCGGCTCGGTCCCCGCGGCGCCGCCCCGGATCTTCCAGTCGATCAGCGGGCGCAGGCGCGACACCTGCACCGGTTTCGTCATCACGGAAAAGTCCTGTTCAGCCCCCGCCCGCAGCAGCCGGTCGCGCCGGTCGGCGGTGATCATGATCGCGGGCACGTGGGTTCCGAACTCCGCCCTGACCCGCGCGATGGTCGACAGACCGGTGTCGTCGCCGTCGAGCTGGTAGTCCACCAAGAGGATGTCGGGCGGGATGCCCATGTCGCGCAGATGCCCGACCGCCTCCTCCGTCGAGCGCGCGCCCAGCACGCTGGCGCCCCAGGTCTCGAGCGTCTGGCAGGTGGCGAACAGCACGTTCTCGTCGTTCTCCACCACAAGCGCGATGAAACCCTCGAGGCTCTCCTCGCTTTGCATCGGAACCTTGGGGGCGGTCAGCGCCGTGGCGGCGTCCACCACGTCGAACTCGATGCAGAACTTCGACCCCACGCCCACCTCGGACGACATCCACAGCCGGTGGCCGAGGTGACGGCATGTGCGCTCCACGATGGACAGGCCCAGCCCCACGCCGGAGCCAACAGGCACGTTGCCCGCGCGGGCGAATTCCTCGAAGATCCGGGACTGGTCCTCCGGGCCGATGCCGATGCCGGTGTCCAGCACCTGAAGCTCGACCTTGTCGCCCCGCCGGCGACAGCCCAGCACCACCTTGCCACCCGGCTCCGTGTACTGGATCGCGTTCACCACGAGGTTCTGGATGGAGCGCAGCAGATACACCGGGTCGGACCTGACCCAGGACATGCAGGGCACCATCCGCAGCGCCACGTTGCGCTTCTGCGCAAGCGGCATCTGGTCCTCGAAGATCGTCTGCATGATCTGGCCAAGGCACAGCGTCGTCGGATGCACCGTGTCGTGGTCGGCGCTGTCCAGCCGCGAGATGTCCAGCAGCGCGTGCAGCAGTTGTTCGATGGAGGTGAAGGCCCCCTTCAGCCGGTCCACCATGGGTTCGTGTTCCGACCCGGCAGAGTTCGTCTGCAAGGTGGCGATCAGCAGTTTGGCGGCGTTGATCGGTTGCAGCAGGTCGTGGCTGGCGGCTGCGAGGAACCGTGTCTTCGACGAAACCGCCGCCTCCGCCCGTTCCTTGGCAACGCGCAGCTCTTCCTCGACGCGGGCCTTCTCCTCGTATTGCTGGGTCAGGCGTGCGTTCGTCTCCGTCAGTTCGCGGGTGCGTTCCAGCACGCGCTTTTCCAGCGTCTCGGTCGCGCGGATCTCCAGCGTCACGTCCTTCAGTTCGACGAGGAAGCCGCCGTCCGGCAGCCGGTTGCCCTGCAGGTCGAACACCTGCCCCGACCGGCTGCGCACCTGCCGCCGGAGCCGCCCCTGCCGCAGCAACTGCCGCCGCCACTCGTCCACCTGCAGCAGCGAATGGTCGGCGATGAAGCCGCGGATCGACATGAGCTGCAGCAGCCGGGCCATGTTCATGCCCTTCTGCAGCACCGTCATCGGCAGGCCGGTCAGCTTGCGGAACTGCTGGTTGTGCATCACCACGTCGCCGTTGGCGGAAAAGCTGCAGACGCCGCTGGTCATGTTCTCGAACACCGCCTGAAGGTAATCGGCCTGCCGGTCGATCAGGTGTTCCTTCTCGCTCCGGTTCTGGCGGACCACGGCTGTGATATCGCTCAGCAGCAGCACCGTGTTGTCCATCGAGGTGCGCTGCGTCGACAGCTGGTAGAAGCGGTCCTCCGTCACCTCGATCACCATCGAGGCCCCGGGCAGCGGGCCGTCGTTCGCGCCGATCTGCCGGTCTGTGGAGATCACGAAACGGCTTTGCGCCAGCAGCTCGAAATACTCCGGAAGCGGCAGCCCGGGCACGATGCGGTCCGACACGTCCGGCAGCAGGTGCTGGAACAGGTCGTTGCAGATGGCAAGCTGGCCCTCGGTAAAGAGCGCAAAGCCCTCGCCCATGGCCGCCAGCGCCTCGTCGAGGTTGCGGCGCGTGCGCTCCCGTTCGAAACGGGTGGTCTCCAGCTCGTCGGCGGCGCGTTCGAGGTCGCGCGTCTTGGCCGCGACCTGTGCTTGCAACTCAATGGCCGACTGGAAGGCGCTGTAGGCCGTCTGGCCCACGTGGTTCTGCCGCATGGCGCGGCGCACCAGCGCCTCGATGATCCTGTCCTGCCTGAGAAGCTGGAGCTCGGGCGGTTCCAGCGGGTCGATCAGGTTCACGGCAGAAGGCTCCCCCTCGGGCCGAAGAAGGCGACACCCACGAAGGTCTGGTTCATGTGGAGGCCGCAGTGCTGTTCGCCGTAGGTGTTGAAGCCCAGCACCTTGCGGCGCCGGAAGATCTCCGACACCTGGCCGTCCAGCTTCTTCTCCTCGATCTCAAGCTTTCGCAGAACGCAGTCGAAGGCGAGGATGAAGTCCGGTTTCCGGCCCATGGAATCCGTGACGTCCAGCTCGGCTTCCAGCGTCTCGATGATCTCCTTGCCGCGGCCCATCACCATGATCAGACCGTCGTCGATGGCGGCAAGAAACGACAGCGTGTTGCCCTCAAGCACGTCGGCGATGGCACGGACGTAATGCGCCTGCTTGTGGCAGACCAGCATGGGGTTCTCGGCAAAGACCTGCGGCGTCAGCTCGGCGACCGAGCAACCCACCAGCCGGGCGTATTCCTTGGCCGCCGGCGCGCCGTTGATCTCCGTGACCAGCCGCTCCTCAGTGTTGGCCTCGGTGATGACCAGTTCGTGCCCCTCCGGCAGGAAGTGGTCGAAACTCACGCCTTGGAAATGCAGGTCGGTCTCGATCAGCAGCACCAGCGCGGCGTTGTCGTGGAACTGGCCCTTGTGCAGGATCTGCGTCCGCTCGAAGGCCATGCCGTCCCCGGCGGAGCCACCGAACACCGGCACGCCTTCCAGCACGCTCTCCAGCACCGACGCCAGAAGATCCTCCTGCTTCGACAGCCCGTCGGCAAAGACCAGCGCCAGCCGGTTCCAGCCCGCCGTGTGGATGAACTTGCCGTTGTTGCGGGTCATCGTCTCGAAGATCTGGGCGATGGACAGCGGCTTCAGCGGCGTGATCAGCGTGGACGCGCAGCGGAAATGCTCCTTGCGGAAGCCGATCAGCAAAAGGGCGTCGTTCTCGTATCCGAAGGGGGTGATCTGCCCGGCGGTGGTGCAGCCGAAGACCGGAACGCTTTCCAGTTCCTCGGCGAAGACCTCGGCCACCGCGTCGGAATCCATCGCCGCGGGGATCAGGGCGATGACGAAACAGAGTTCATGCGCGCTGACGGCCCGCGCGGCCTCTCGGGCAGCACAGGCCGGGTCCGCGTTGTCGGACCGTCCAACGGTGACATAGGCCGGAAGATCCGGCCCGATTTCATCGCGCGCCATGCCTCAGTGACACAGGAAGTTGCGCGCTTCCGGCTCTGCCTCGATACCCGGGGCGGCCGCCTTGTTCGCCGCCTCGACCATCAGCGCCGCCTGCGTCCGGTTGTTGACCCCAAGCCGCCGCAGAAGCGCGGTGATGTGGGCCTTGACCGTCGCCTCCGCCAGTTGAAGCTCGTAGGCGATCTGCTTGTTCGGCTTGCCCGCGCAGATCAGCTTGATGACCTTCTTCTGCTGGGGGGTCAGCGCCGCCAGCTTGGCGTTCATGTCGCTGCCGGGGGCATCCGGTGCATCGGACACGGTGTTCTGGCGATACTCCATCGGCACGTGCTTGCGGCCATTGGCGATCTCCAGAAGCACCTGCTGCAGGTCCTCCACCGGCGTGTCCTTCGTCAGGAAGCCGGAGGCGCCCTCGTCCATAAGCGCATGCACCAGGGCCCGCGAGGTCAGCGAGGAAATCACAAGGACCGGCGTGTCGGGCACGCGCCCGCGCATCGTCACGAAGCCGGAAATGCCCTGCACGTCGGGCAGCTTCAGGTCGAACATCACGAGGTCGGGCGAAAACCCGTCGTCCAGAACCTTCAGTGCGTGTTTGAGAGAACGCGCCTTCTCGAAGCGGCAGAGCGGGAAAACCCCCTCAAGCGCCGAGGCCAACGCGTCACTGAATAGTGGATGGTCGTCCACGATCAGCACGGACGAAATCCCTTCGTCACGCGCTGCAACTTTGAAGTGTTGCATGTCAAAGCCTCCCTGTTGAAAAGCTAGACCAAGCACATCGTTTTGCAACTGTTTCCGAATGGAACAAGTTAGGCTGAGAGGGGGTTGCGCGCAACAATGTTGCGAAGACCCTTTGTGGCAAGGGGTTGACGGGTTTTGTGCGGCTGGCGGAAAAACTCCGCTGCACCGCAGAAAATAAGGACAATTTTCCGCGCCGCCCTGAAAGGTGATTCGCAGATCGGCCATTTCGATCCGCCAGCCTTGAAAAAGCCCGTTCCGAACGTGGCCCGCGTGGACGATCCCTGCGGGCACTCCAGCCCGTGGAAAACGCACAACCAAAGCGCGAGTAACGGCGCCCCGCGGCGCACGGTCGGGCACCGGTATGGGAGAGACGGACCCGGTCGGGGCCGCGGGGCGTCGGGAAGACAAGGGGCCCCAGCGGACCCCGATGCCCGCACCCTGCCCCGCGACGGACGGAAACGGAATTCTTAATTTATGAGAGGATCTGCGGCGCGGTGCCCTCGATGCAGAACCCCTTGTTCCGCACCGTGCGAATACCGAACCCGAAATCCTGCGCGGCCAGCTTCTTGCGGACATAGCCGATGTAGACATCGACGACGTTCTCGTTTCCCGCCCCGTCCGCCCCGCTGTCGGAGGCCCATAACGCGTCAAAGATGGCACCCCGCGCCAAGGGCTCTCCGCCCTGCCGGACAAGCAGCATCAGCAGGTCGGCCTCGCGTTCCGTCAGCGTGGCCTCGGCGTCGCCGAGGCAGAGCAACCGGATGGACTTGCGGAAGATGGCGGGCTGCGGACGGCGTGCCTCCGCGCGCTTTTCCTGCACCCTCAGGCGCGCGACCAGTTCGTCGAGCGAGAACGGCTTCACCACGTAATCGTCCGCCCCGGCCTCCAGCCCTGCGGCACGCTGTTCGACCTCCGACAGCGCGGACAGCATCAGGACGGGCACATCCACCCCTGCGGCGCGCGCTTCCCGGACAAGGTCGATGCCGCTGTCTTCGCCCAGCATCACGTCCACGATGGCGGCAGCGAACCCGCCGCCCAGCAATTGCGCCAGCGCCGTATCGGCCCGCAGTTCGGTCTGTGCCTCATAGCCATGGATCGCCATCCCCCGCGCAAGGGCAGAGGCGATGCCGGGGTCGTCGTCCACGATGAGCAGCCGCAAGGTCATCGCCGCACCCTATCCTTCCGCAACCGGCAAGCGAACCGAAACTTTCGTCCCCGGTCCGTCGCCAAGCCGCTCTGCCTCGGGCACCGGGCTGGTGACGGAGATCTCACCGCCCTGCGCCTCGATCACCCATTTCGCCAGCGCGAGGCCAAGCCCGAAGCCGGCGGAATCCTTGCGCCCCTGGCCGAAGCGTTCGAAGACCCGCATCTGCGCCTCTGCCGGGATGCCGGGACCGTTGTCGATCACCGCCGCCACGCCGCCCTGCGCCACGATCCGTACCCTGCCGCCCTCTCGGGCGTGGCGGATGGCGTTGCGGACCAGTCCGGCCAGCACCTGCCGCAACCAATTCGGGTCGGCCAGCACGGTGCCCTCTCGGGCCTGCGTGTCCAGCGTCATCCCGGCGCTTCGGCATTCCGCTTCTACCTCTTCGACCACCGCGCGCACCGTTTCCGGAAAATCCACCTTTCCCGGGTCCAGCGCCAGTTCGCCGCTGTCCGACCGCGCCACCCGCAGCAGGTCGTCGATGCGCCGGTTCAGCCGCGCCGCACGGCTCTCGATCGTCCCGAAGATCTCCGCTCCGTCCGCAAGGGTCTGCCTGCCGATCTGCGCCTCCATCAGGATGACCGTCAGGGGCGTGCGCAACTCGTGACTGACATCGGCAAAGAACCGGCGGCGGCGGGCATCGACGGCTTCGAGCTGGGCGTTGGCGGCGCGGAGCTCGGCCGTCCGCTGGGCGATCTCCTCCTCCAGCCGGCCCCATTCCGCCTGCACATGGGCCTGCCGAGCGGCCAGCGCGGCAGCCATGCGGTTGGTCTCCGAGAAGAGCGCGCCGATCTCGTCGCCGCGGGTTTCCGGCAGGGCCACGTCGAAGTCCTCCGCCCCGATCCGCCGGGCGGCGCCCCGGAGTTGCTCCAGCCGGCGGAACTGTGGCCGGACAAGCCCCAGCGTGAACCCCGCCACCATCAGGAGCGACAGAACCACCATCGCAGCCGCCGCCCAGATCATCCTCTGGCGGAGCGTCTCGATCCCCTTCAGGGTTTCGCGGCGAAACATCGCCTCCCCGTTGAGAGCCTCGTTCAGAAGCGGATCGAAGGTGCTGGCGAAGGCGTCGATGTGGGCGCGCAGGACCGGCACGTCCTGACCGCCACGGCCCAGCCCGGTCAGCGTGGAGCCAAGCTGCGCCTCCATACGCGCCAGCGTGATCGACTGCGTGGCATGGCGCGACTGTCGGTCGATGCCGGAGGCCTCCGCCTCCTCGACCGCGCGCTCAAGGTCGCTGCGGATCAGCAGGAAGGTCGCGCCAATGTTCTCGGCCACCGGCTCCAGCCGCTGCATCCGTTCCTCTCGGGGCAGGCCGCGCTGCACCGCCTCCGTGGCGATCACGAGGAAGGTGGACACCTGCGAGGACAGCGTGCCGTAACGCGTCATCCGGGCCTCGGCGTTCAGCGCCGCCTGCATCCGGTCGCCCACCCGCTCCATGCCCCAGAACAGGGTCAGGGCCGTCAAAAGGGTGACCGCGCTCAGCGCCACGGCACCGGCGGTCAACCGCGCGCGCAGCGACCAGGGCTGGCCAAGACGGGTCATCGCCCCAGTTTCGTGATGAAATGGTGGGCAAGCATGGCGGGACTGAGCATTCCTTACGCTGTTCTCCGGACAATTCGAGCCACCGCCCGCCCGGTTAACGGAGTTTTCCCTTACCGCGCGCATAGTGAAACTACGACTAAAGGATGTATTGATAGAGGCCCCCGATGATCGAGCTGCTTTTCGTAACCTGCATGGCGACAGCCCCCGGCGACATGGACACCTGCCGAGAGCGTAGCCTTGTCTTCACCGATGTCACCCCCATGGCCTGCATGATGGGCGCACAGCCGCAACTGGCACGCTGGGTGAACGAACACCCGAACGAGCGGATCCAGAGCTGGAAGTGCCGGACAGTCGACCATTCCGAGCGAGACGCCTGATCGTCGCAGCCTTCCGCCACCCTGCATAATCCTGCAGAATTTCCGGATGGACTGGTGCCCGCTGCCAATCTGTCCGACACTCCGACCGGGCGCCTACTTGCGCCGGGCCATCGTTACCCTTGCCGTATTCGCCGCCTGAGACCTAAAATGGCACTCAGGACGACGGGAGGCGTACGGAATTCATGCAGGACTTCGGCGAAGCATTCTCGCTGGCTTTCGGGCTGGTGCTGCATCCGTCCGCGGACCTGATCGAGATCGTCTCGCTCTCGCTGCGTGTCAGCCTGACGGCGACGGTGCTGGCCTGCCTGTTCGGACTGACGCTGGGCGCGGTCCTTGCCATCGCGCGCTTTCCGGGGCGCGGCGCTGTGCTGATCGTGCTGAACGCGCTCATGGGCCTGCCACCGGTGGTCGTGGGCCTTCTGGTCTACCTCAGCCTGTCGCGCGCCGGGCCGCTCGGCTTCCTTGGCCTGCTCTACACTCCCACGGCGATGATCGTGGCGCAGACCATCCTGATCACCCCCATCGTCGCCGCGCTGTCGCGGCAGGTGCTCGAAGACCTGCACGACGAATACCGCGATCAGTTCCGCTCTCTCTGCCTGTCGCGCGTGCAGGTGGTGCAGGCGCTCCTGTGGGACGGGCGGATCGCGCTCACCACGGTGGCGCTGGCGGGCTTCGGCCGCGCGGTGGCAGAGGTCGGCGCGGTGATGATCGTCGGCGGCAACATCGACCACCTCACGCGGGTCATGACCACGGCCATCGCGCTGGAAACCTCGAAGGGCGAACTGGCGCTGGCGCTGGCCCTCGGCATCGTGCTGATGGGCATCGCGCTTGGGGTCAACGCGCTGGTGCAGACCCTGCGCCTGTCGTCGGAAAGGCAGCAGGCCCATGCGTGATCTGACCGAACAGGATCTGAAGACCGCCTGCCATGCGGAGGCCCCCTGCCTCAGGATCGAGAACCTGACCCTGCGGCTCGGCGGCAAACCCGTGCTCGATTGGCTGGACCTGACGCTGGAGGGGCGCGGCCTGACCGTGATGCTGGGGCCGAACGGTGCCGGGAAAAGCCAGCTTCTGAAGGTGATGCACGGGCTGACCCGCCCCGACCAGGGCCGCGTCACATGGAATGGCCGCCCCGCCCAGCAGGCCACCCGCCAGCAGGCGCTGGTCTTCCAGAAACCCGTTCTGCTGCGCCGGTCGGTCGCCGCGAACATCGACTTCGTGCTGAAGGCGCGCGGGCGCGCCCGGTCGGAACGTGACACACTGCTGAACCACGTGGGCCTTCTGGACAAGGCGCGCCAGCCCGCCCGGGCCCTGTCCGGCGGAGAGGCTCAGCGCCTGTCGCTGGCCCGGGCGCTCGCGCTCGACCCTCAGGTGCTGTTGCTGGACGAACCGACCGCCAGCCTCGACCCCGGTTCGGTGCTGGCCATCGAGCGCATCATTCAAGGCGCCCACGACCGCGGCGTGAAGGTGATCCTCGTCACCCACGACATCGGGCAGGCGCGGCGGCTCGCCGACGAAGTCGTCTTCCTCCATCGCGGCCGGATCGCCGAGCAGGCCCCTGCCCATCGTTTCTTTTCCACCCAGGACAGCGCCGCGGCGCGTGACTTCCTGCACCACAGGATCGTCGTCTGAACTGACTTCATGACATAGGGAGACTTCATGAAACCCGTTAAATTCACGCTGGCCGCGCTGCTGGCGCTGGCCCCGCTTGCCGTTTCGGCACAGGAGTCCATCATCGTGCAGTCGACCACCTCGACCGCCAATTCCGGCCTCTACGACTACCTGCTGCCGATCTTCTCCGACAAGACGGGCATCACGGTGAACGTTGTGGCGGTCGGCACCGGGCAGGCGATCAAGAACGCCGCCAACTGCGACGGCGACGTGCTGCTGGTCCACGCCAAGCCCGCCGAGGAGAAGTTCGTGGCCGATGGCGGCGGTACCTCGCGCACCGATCTGATGTACAACGACTTCGTCATCGTGGGGCCGGCCGACGATCCGGCAGGCGTGGCGGGCACCTCGGACGTCGAGGCGGCCCTGAAGACGATCGCCGGGAAGGGTGCGGTCTTTGCATCCCGCGGGGACGATTCCGGCACCCACAAGAAGGAAAAGGCGCTTTGGCAGGCCGCGGGTGTCGATCCGGCGACGGGCTCCGGCGACTGGTATCGCGAGACCGGCTCGGGCATGGGCGCGACCCTGAACGCGGGCATCGGCATGGGTGCCTACGTGATGACCGACCGCGCGACCTGGATCAGCTTTGCCAACAAGCAGGACTACCGGATCGCGGTGGAAGGCGACGACGACCTCTTCAACCAGTACGGCGTCATCCCGGTGAACCCGGAGAAGTGCCCGGCGGTGAAGATCGAGGCGGCAAAGGCGTTCTCGGACTGGCTGATCTCCGACGAGGGGCAGAAGGCCATCGCGGGTTACACGGTGGACGGGCAGCAGCTGTTCTTCCCCAATGCGCCCAAACAGGGTAGCTGAGAACCGGGGCACGATCTGCCCCGCCATGGGGCAGAGCGATGCATGAACCGGAATTCCTGACGGTCCCCGAACTGGCGGACCTGTTGCGGATCAAGGAGCGCAAGGTCTACGACCTCGCCGCGTCGGGCGAGGTCCCCTGCACGCGCGCCACCGGCAAGCTGCTGTTCCCCTCGGTCGCGGTGCGCGACTGGCTGGAGGCGCATTCCTCGGGCCACGTGGTCAAGACGCCAAGGCCCCCGGTGGTGCTGGGCAGCCACGATCCGCTGCTGGACTGGGCAATCCGCGAAAGCCGCTGCGGGCTGGCCAGCTACTTCGACGGGTCGGCGGACGGGCTCGCACGGTTCAACCGGCGCGAAGGCGTGGCGGCGGGCCTGCACCTGCACGACGCGGAAGGGCGGGAGTGGAACATCCCCAGCGTGGCGCGCAGCTCGGCCAACCAGAACGCGGTGCTGGTGCGGTTTGCCACCCGCGCCCGCGGGCTGGTGCTGCGGCGGGAACTGGAAGGTGTCAGCGGCATGGCCGACCTGGCCGGACGGCGCGTGGTGCCGCGTCAGGGCGGATCGGGCAGCGACGTGCTGTTCCGGCAGCTTGCGGCGAAGGACGGGCTGGATGTGGATGCGCTGGACCTGACGGAGGTCGCGCGGACAGAGACCGAGGCCGTGCAGACCCTCGCCCGGGGCGACGCCGACGCGACGCTGGGCTTGGAAACGGTCGCACGGGATTTCGGCCTGCCCTTCGTGCCTCTGGTGGAGGAACGCTTCGACCTTCTGGTGAACCGGCGCGCCTGGTTCGACACGCCGATGCAGCGGCTGATGGTCTTCTGCCAGTCGGAGGCCACGCTGGCCCGGGCGGAGAAGATGGGCGGTTACGACCTGACGGGGCTGGGCACGGTGCGCTGGAACGCCTGAGCGTTTTCGGGGCGCTGCCGCGCGCCCCGACCCG